>DASTJU010000149.1:0-2761 GCA_035716295.1 Chthoniobacterales bacterium
CGTCGAGCAAAATGCAGCGCTCCTTCATTCCATCGATTGACATAATCGAATGATGCTCCCCTTCAAAGATGAGGCGACTGTAGATCTCGTCGCTCAACACCATGATGTTGCGATCGCCGATCGCGCGCGCGATGCCCTCAATGTCGATCTTTGTCAGCACGCCGCCGGTCGGATTCTGCGGCGAATTCAGAATGATCAGCCGCGTGCGATCGGTGATAAGACCGGCGAGTTCATCGACGTCGAGCCGGAAATCCATTTCTTCGCGCAACCGGATCGGCACCGCTTTGGCGTTGAGGAACTGAATCATCGATTCGTAAATCGGGAATCCTGGATTCGGATAAATCACTTCGTCGCCTTGCTCGACCAGCGAAAGGATCGAGAAAAAAATAATCGGCTTGCCGCCGGGGACAACGACCACTTCTTCGGGCGTAACATTTACCCGGCGCGTGTCGCTCACGTAATTTGCAATCGTTTCGCGGAGTTGCGGCAACCCGGCCGACGGCCCGTAATGAGTGAAACCTTTGCGCATCGCCTCCGCGCCCGCGTCAATAATATTGCGTGGCGTATCGAAATCCGGCTCACCGATCTCGAGATGAACGATGTCGCGCCCTTTGGCTTCGAGCGCTTTTGCTTTGACCAAGACTTCGAACGCCGTCTCGGTCCCAAGACGCGACATGCGTTTGGCAAGACGGAGTTCGGTTGCCTTTTTCATGACCGTGAGACCGGAATTATAGCGCGCTGGCGCAATTATCAAATGTCGCGGCCCTGGGAAGGCCTGATCAACTCATCGCTTCGCTTCGCGAATTGCGAAGCTCGGCTTCTTTGGATTCAATTGTTTCCGCTGGAACACGGCGCAGACTGCTCGTTAGACCAAGCTTCGACAATGTCCAGATCAACCATTTGGTCGGGTCCCACTGCCAAGGTTTCACGCCGTTGCGGTAGTCGTGCTGAAATTCATGGTGATAATTGTGATAACCTTCGCCGAAAGTGAATATCGCCATCAAAAGAGAATCGCGAGCGCTACACCGTGTCGAGTAGGGCTGACGTCCCATTGTGTGGCAGGCGGAGTTAATTAAAAAGGTGCAGTGTTGGAGCACGACGATCTTGGCCACGCCACCAATCAGGAAACCTCCGAGCGCGCCGACCCATCCGTTCCACCATGCACCCAGCAACGTCGGCAAGGCAAAACTCATCAGCACCGCGAGCAAGTTAACATGTCGATGTTGCCACATCACCAGCGGATCTTTCTTCAGATCCGCCACGTTATCGAACGGGGGTTGGGGCCAGAGCTTGAACAGGAGCCAGCCGATGTGCGCGTGGAAAAAGCCTTTCGTAATATCGTACGGGTCTTCGTCGTGATCGACATGCTTATGATGGCGCCGATGCTCGCTCGCCCACATCAAAACTGAATTTTCAAAAGCGGCCGCTCCGAAAATCACCACGAAGAGACGGATCGGCAGCTTCGCCTGGAAGGTCGCGTGCGCGAATAGCCGATGATAACCGAGTGTAATGCTGAAGCCCGTGACAGTCAGGAGCGCCGCGGCAACGGCGAAGTGAAACCAATCAATACCGAAGTACCACAGGTACAACGGCACTGCGGTCAGCGTCAGAATAAAGGTGCCGATCAGGAAGGAGCTGGTGATCCAATTGATCCGGTCGGTCGGAATTCGGAAAATCAAGGGAAAGGGAAAGTTGTCAGTTCAGTGACAGTGCAACTCGCACGCGGAAATTACTGAAGTGGGCGACCGAGAACCACGTCTTCTTTCGTCCAGGTGTGAACGCCGCCGCAATGCGCACAGGTGAACTTTTGCGTTTTCACTTTGGCCGTCGGCCAGAGCTTTTCTTTTACTGTTCTTCCGGTGTCGGTCAGCTTTGACGTGGAAGGACAGCGGACAAGCAAACTCTTGAGACCGGTGCCAATTTTTGGTTTTGGTCTGCGGGGCGGATCAAAAAGGAATCGCGTTGCCATATAATAAATTAAAGTCGATAAACGATCCGCGCCTTGGCGGTATCGTAGGGAGACATCTCCATCTTTACTCGATCTCCGATCGTTAGGCGAATAAAACGTTTGCGCATTTTTCCCGAAATATGCGCGAGAACTAGATGATCGTTCGCCAGCGCGACCCGGAACATTGTCCCCGGCAGCACCGACATAATCGTGCCTTCGAGAGTGATAGCTTTTTCAGGTGTCATCATGTCGATCTTGCGAACAGCGCGGCCCCGAATGTTTTCGGGGCCGGCTGTGCAATCAATTCCGGATCTACCGGCGATTGCCCGCAAAACGGTTCGCGCCATAAGGACGCGGACGCTCTTCGCGCGGACGTGCTTCGTTCACGTTGAGGGCGCGACCATTAAGGTCTTTGCCATTCAACGCGCTCATTGCAGCGCTCGCTTGCGTGCCGTCGTTCATCGTGATGAACGCAAAGCCGCGTGATTTACCCGTCATCTTGTCCATCATTAGACTGACTTCGCTGACGGTGCCGTGTTGTTCGAACAAATCTTGGAGATCGTTCTCGGTTGTCTCAAAAGAGAGATTACCTACGTACAGTTTCATTGTGTTTTGAATATGGAAATACTACCGACCTACAGAGCCGTTCCCGTGAATCGGGTTTCAAACCACCAATGAGCGACGCTCACCTGACGATCTTCCGTGCAGTGAAGTTAAATGGAGTGTTCCAATAAGGTCGCACTATCGCCCAGATCCGCCGAAACACAAACGCCCATTCCCAGCTTCAAATCGAGATAGAAATGCGATCTCCTA
>DASTJU010000150.1:0-4080 GCA_035716295.1 Chthoniobacterales bacterium
GACCACAGTTGCGATTCCAAAACCGGTGACGCACCAAAGAAGTGTTTTGCCCGCTTCGCGCATCGGCGGCAGATAAGCAACGCTCAGTGCCATTGCGAAAGCGCCGATGGCCGGCGCCGCGCGCAGCCATCCGAGGCCGACCGGACCGCAGTGCAAAATTTGATCGGCGAAAATCGGGAGCAAAGCGACCGCGCCGCCCAGCAGCACCGCGAAAAGATCGAGAGTGATCGTTGCCAGAATTACTTTTTTGCTGAAAACAAACTTCGCGCCCGCCACGAGGCTCCGCCACGTACTTTGTTCTGCGCGTTTCAGAAATTGTTTCGCGCGAGGAATTGGCAAGACGAGAAGGAAAAAGACCGACGCGGTTATGGCGTCGATCATGTAAACGATTGGAAAGCCAAGGTGCGCGACCATGAATCCGCTGATCGACGGCCCAACCACGGAGCCAATCTGAAAAACGCTGTTGTTCCAGGTCACCGCATTCGAAAAGGCGTCCCGCGGCACCAGAGTTGGAAAGAAAGAACTCCGCGCCGCCCATGAAAACGTTCGGGCAATCGCCCCAAGAAAAAGCAGCAGATAGATGAGCGGAATTGAAGCATCGTCGAAATGAAACCCAGTCTGATGCCGCTCGAAGATGCTCGCGATGGATCCGAGCCCATGATTGCACGATCGCAAGATCGACATCTGCGGGATGGCGAGATGTTGCCAGGAAACCAGCGCGAGCAGCACTGATGAAACCGAACTGAAAATCTGCGAGACCAGAATGATGTGTTTGCGGCTGATCCGGTCGGCCAGATGTCCTGCCGGTAACGAGAAACCCACGATCGGAATGGCGAAGACGAGGCCGACCAGACCGAGCGCCGTCGCCGAATGTGTCCGTTGATAAATCTCCCATTCGACTGCAACCGCGAGCATCTGCCGTCCGACGATCGATAATAAATTTCCAGTCGTGAAAAAACGATACGCACGCGATCGAAACGCCGCGTAGGGATCATGTCGCGGCGGCGGTGGAATTACAGCGCCTGCAATTTCCGGCCGGTGACCGATTGGCGATTCGTATTCGTTAGGCATGCTCGAGCGCTGGAGTCCGCGCACGAGATTGTAAGTTTATGCGCCGCTGCCGCAACTAAGCTCGAGCAATCGAGATGATGTCGATCTTACAACGTGGGATCGCGCGGGAATTTTGCGTATGGCAAAAGCGTTCCGCGAAAATTAAACTGATCGGAGCGAATCGCGTTGGGCGCGAGAAAATCGTGCGTTCCCGAAGCGCCAACAATGTCATCTTGATCAACACCGTCGCCGCTGATCCCGATCGCGCCAACGAGCACGCCATTGCGATAGAGCGGAAAGCCGCCCGGGAAAATCGTGATGCCATTCGGCAAATCCAATCTGATGCCGTTCCGTAATGGCGGCGAACTGGGATCTGCCGTGGCCGTGAAGGTGATGTTGGGCTCGGTTCCAGAGAACCCGGAAAGTTTATCCTGTTCGGTGAAAAACGGCCCCGCCGCTTTGCCGTCGATACCGGGCGGATAGTTTTTCTGCGCCAAAAATCCGACGCATCGCGTGGACATGGCGATATTCAAACCAAAATTCAGAAAATCGTGACGCGAATAAAAAAGCGTGGTGCGCGCTTTTTGCACGGCTACGTCCCAGCTGAACATTGTCGCGTCGTTGGTGCGAAAAGTTCCAAGCACAGTCGGGGTAGCGTTATCCGCATCCGGGTTGTTCACGACCGTAATAAAGACCTGCATTTGCGTGCCGATCGGCAAACGAATACCCGCGCGAGTGATCTTCACTCGTTTGCACGCGTAATCGATGATGCTGGAGACTTCGGCAGCAGTGAGTCGCAGCTGGCCATTAATCGGCGCGACCAACGGATCGCTGATAATCGGCTGGCGGATTTCACCCGAGACGCCGCTGAAAGTGGCGGGCACAATGCCGGGCGGCGGTCCCGGTGAATCCTGCGGCGGAAACATCGGATCGTAGTTGCCCTGCAGTATCGTACTCGAAATGGACGTGGAGGAATTGACGTAAGGCAGCCGGATGCCGCCGATGAAAACGTTGTTCGCGGTAATGCCCGACGAAGGTGCATATCCTTTTTGTCCCGCCAAAGCCACGTCCTCGTCCACATCAGAGCTGCTAATGTAGACAAAGGGATTTTCATTCCGCGCTATTGCCGTAACAGGAACGACAATGCACGCCGGTAGCGGAAAGATCGGCAGCGTGAGCAGTACCGAAATAGGCGGCTGCGGTGTGCCGTCGCCGGTGACGCCGATTCCACCAAGAAGGAGTCCGTTTTTATAAAGCGGAACGCCGCCGGGCGAGCCATCCAAAGACGTAAAGGCGATTGGCGTACCAAAAGTCCCGGGGGATGGAACGACTGCCGGCGGATACGGCGGCGGACAGTAAACCATGTCTATTTTCTTGAAGTGATTGACATCAGAAATAAAAAGATTCGAAAGACCGACACCGACCAGAGGCCCGGGCGCGGTGTTACTGACTCCCGGCGGAAAATGTTGTTGGATGATGAAACCCGCAGTCCGCGAGGTGAACGCGTTTTGAGTGCTGCTTAGATACGCGGCCGTTCCCGCTTTGCTCACCGCAGTAGCGATTTCGCCCGGAGTGGCCGCGCCGCCGCGCACAACCCAAACGCCAAGCACGTAACCTTCGCGATCGACCACCGCGATTACGCTGTTAGGTGAAATCTTCACCGCTCGCCTCACCGCCTGACTGATGATCGTTTGGACGTCAGGAATCGTAAGCGGATCCGGCGCCAATGGAGCCGGGGTCGCTGTTGGAGTTGGAGTGACCGTTGGGGTCGGAGTAGGTGTAACCGAAGGGGTTAGAGTCGGTGTTGGTGTTGGTGCAGGAGTTGGGGTCGGTGTGGCCGACGCGTTCGCAGCAGTGTAGGCGTAGCTGTTAAAGGTCCAGGAGCCGCTGACCAACGAAAATAAGGTCACGGAGATGGCGCGCCCATCGGTAGGAATGTTATTTACAGTGGCCGAGAGCGCTTGTGTTTGGCTGGAGTTATAAATATTGGAGGTACTGGGGGAACTGCCAACGAGGAGCCCGTAGGCGGTGGCGGTGCCGGCACTCCAGCTAAAAGTCACGCTCGAAGAAGTAAAAGTTGAGCCTGGCACCGGGCTAATCATCACCGCCGAACCAGGCGCAGCGAACGCCTGACAAACGGAGAAAAGCACCGCGACAACGAGCCCTAAAGAAGCGCCATGCTTCATCGCGGCATCAGTTATCAAGTTGGAGAGTAATACGCCACCAAAAACCAACCGAACATTTCGATTTTAGATTCCTGCGGGTGGGCGACGCTTCGGTGCCTTAGGCTTGCCAATACGAGGCAATCTCGGGCATCCTCGCCCTCCCATGCGCTGGTCAACTCCGTCGTTTGCCAGCGCGACTCTGCGCTGGCGAGTGGCGTTGTACCTCGGTCTTTCGATCGCTCTCGGAGACCTGTGCGGACAAACGGTCGAAATTTGGCGCGCACAATCTCAGAGCGCTCCTGAGAATCCCAGCCAGTTCGGAACAATCACGGTCGTCGATTCAAAAGATGTTCTCTCGCTCCAAAGCGATGTTGTGGTCGCGAACACGACGCTTCTTGCGCAAAACGAACCGCTCTCGCCCTCCGAATTCAATCCCGATCCCGGCGCGTCACAGCGAGAACAACTGGAAACGCCCGAGCCCCCGGAACTTTTCCCGCCGATTTTGCCGCAACTTCCCGATTACGGTCAGGAAGCATTGCCCCGTTCGCTCCAGCTTCCGCGCAAAGGCGTGCGCGAAGTTGTTCCGCGCCGGAAAAAATTAGAATACGAAACTTATCCGCAATCGGAAGAAGGCGAAGGATTGCTCCCCTTCTCACGACCGGAGCCAAATCGCTGGTTTATCGGATTCGGTCGCTGGAAACGTTACGCTGATCCTTCAACCGAAACGCCCTACCAATCCGACCTCCATCTCTGGCATCCCTATTTGCAGAGCAAGCTCAAGGGCGACGCGCCAATCGTTGGTCAGGACATTTTCCTCAACATTACCGCCGAAGATTTCTTCCAATTCGAAGCGCGCAAATTGCCG
>DASTJU010000151.1:0-10290 GCA_035716295.1 Chthoniobacterales bacterium
GTGACAAAAATGTAACGGCGTGCGCGGGTCAATCGGGCGGAGACCTTAACGTCGGGTAAGAAAAATCCGCAGACGCTCGTCAATGAACGAAGGGAGCAGGCGCCAGGGAAGAGGAGGGAAATCTCGAAATGCGAAACGGCAGTCTACGATCCCTTGCAGGCTCGGTGATATAAGAGCGAGACGGAGCTGAAACTTAGCCAGTACAAGATCCAATAGTCCCAGGTTAAGACGAGCCCTCCAGCCCAAAGAATCCCGCATATAATGGCGCTCGCGGTCAGGGAAAAACACCATATGCAACTGATCCATTCTTTGGCCGAGCCGCGTCCGCCGGGCATCATGTTACGAATGCGCTCGAACATGGCGAACGGGCCGCGTTCTACCGTGACCAAATGGCTCAAGCGAAACGTGGCCAACGATCCCAAAATGAGGATGAGAAAAGGTGTAAACACATTTGAAATCGCCATTTCCTAACAATCGTGCCGGCGAGAATGGCTGCGGGTGCGAAAATGGGAGTTGGGAGATGGAAAATGGGGGGATCGGAACGGCCAACGGCAGGTCGAGCGGCGTAATCTCTTTGTCGAGGCGCGTGAATACAACGCTCGCGCCCAACGACTAATCACATACACAATATGAAAAAATTCACTAGTTTACTAATAGCCTGTTCGCTGGCCCTGGCCGGAGCTGCTTATGCGCAGCAGCCAGAGGAACAGTCGACACCAGGAGCAGGGAAAAAGGAAAAGACGGAGAAGGCCGAAACAAAAACGCACGTCGAGAAGACGGCGAAGCCAACCGGCGCGACGACCGAACAAGGCGCGACGACCGGAGCTGAGCAAGGCACCGGAAAAGTTCACAAGGGCAAAGCGGCCAACGCCGCCGAAACAAATGTTTCCGGTCAAACGACCGGCGCGACGACCGAAACGGGCGCAGTTCACAAGGGCAAGGCGAAAACTGAAAGTTCCGCCACCGCTACGGAAACGGGCGTGAATGCTCAGACCGGGGCAACGACCGAAACCGGCACAGGAAAAGTTCGCGGGAAGGGTCGCGCGAAAACTGAAACGTCGACCGCCACCGGCGCAACCGGAACGAGCGCGTCGGCCGAAGCGAGCGCAACTGTTCCTCCGACCGGGAAACACGCGGCACGTGGTGAGAAAGCGACGAAAACGGGCGCGGCGAATGCAAAAGCATCAGTAGCGCCGAGCATGACGCCGGTAACGGCAGCATCAGCGACCGCGGCGCCATCAGTCGCGGCGTCGGCAACTGCAGCTCCGTCAGTCGCCGCGGCGACCGGCCAACAAACCACGGGCGCGAATGCGAACGTTGCGGCCACTACGGGCGCGGCAACAACGCATGTTGAGAAAGAAAAAGTGCTGCAAGTGAAACAGCAGACGGCGCAGATCAAGAAACAGCACGTAAATTTCAAAGCACAGCAACGAGCTGACAGAGTTCCGCCGGTCACGTTTACCGTGAATTATCGGATTGAAGGAAGCGATCGCTGGTCGGGTCCGCAATACGAAGCGTTCCGCACGTATCGTTCGGAACGGCACGATCGGAATTGGTATCACTCCCGTTATCACCGGGTCGAGTTGATCGCTGGCGGTTATTATTATTTCAACAACAGCTATTGGTATCCGGCGTGGGGTTACGATCCTGGCCAGGAATATTATGCCTACGATGCGCCGATCTATGTCGGTCATCGGGCGGAGCCGCCGGACCGCGTGATCGCGGACGTGCAAGCTGAGCTTCAGCAAATGGGCTATTACCAAGGCGAGGTGGACGGGTTAACCGGGCCGTTGACGCGGGCAGCGCTCGCCGCTTACCAAGCCGATCAAGGACTTCAGGTAACGGCGGTGATGGACGAGCCAACGCTCGATTCGCTCAACTTGAGTTCGTGAAGAGAGAGGACTGAAGTCAGAGGACAGAGATCAGTTTCAGAGATTTAAGAGAAGCCGCCGCTGGCACGAATGCCTCGGCGGCTTTTCTGTCTTTGAGCCAGGAGATGGGAGTTAGGCGGGATCGAGCATGTTGCCGCGACATCGCGGTGACCCACAATGGCAGATTGATTCTTGTTCGATCTCTTTTGTGCGTGGGACGTCGATGACCAGGCGATAATCGTAAAAGAGTTCTTCCCCCGCGCGGATATTGCGCAAGGCCTCGATGAAAACGCGGCCGCGGCTGTCTTCGATCGTGGTGCAATTTGGAGCGCAGGAATGATTGATCCATTGCGCTTCGTTTCCCCCGACTGAGGGATCGATCACTTTTTTTTCGTCATCGAGTCCGAAATAATATGTGCGCAAGTCGTCCAAGTCATCCGGAACATCCGACCACAGAATACGGCGTCCGGTGTATTCGATGATGCGCGCGCGTTTGCGGATCGGTCTGGTCGCAAAAACGCCGCGGCCGTGGACCGGAGATCTGCGGACTTTCAGATGTTCAGCGACGCCATTCTTAGAATTGGTGACGCGACGCCGTGTTCGTTTCTTCCTCTGTGGTCGTTTGGGCACAAAATGAATTCGAAGTTCCTGCGCAAAGCATTTGCGCCTAAGGCGGGAAGCTAGGAGTCGGTTGTTGGGAGGGAAAGGCTATTTTGTTTTCTTCCAGATGACGTCTTCGTTGTTTCGCCTGTCGATGAGGGTGTCGACTTTGCCGTTGGCGCCGTAGTGGAAAAGGATCCGGCCTTCGACGTCTTTCCGGAAAAAGATGTCGCTCGCTTCGGGAAGCAGTTCTTCTTTTTTGCCTTTGCGTTCGACGAATAATTTTCCGTTCTCGGCGGTGACAGACCTCGTCTGACTCGGCGCGAGCTCGTAGGTGCCGATGTAATCGGGAAATTTCTTTTCATCGGCTTTGCCGATCGCCGGGTCTTCATAATAACGGTGGGCCTGGCTGGCGATGATCTGCCAATTACCGTTGCGGCGCAGCCAGGTGTCGGTGACGTGATAACGCGCTTTCATGTTTTGACCGAAGATGGTTTCGGTTTCGTTGGCGTCGTAACTCAGAACGGCGGTGTCGCCAATGATCCGGCTGATGACGTTGTCGATCTTGATGGCGCCGGAATATCCCGGCGGTAAAGGAGTGATGTCGGCTACGAGTTTTTGTTTATCGAGCGTGCGCCCTTTCTCGTCGGAAAAAGTGCAATCATCGGCGAAATATTTTTTCCAAGGCGTTTGGTTTCCAGAAACAACCGAGTCGTAGAGTTCCTGGGTGCGCCGGACCAGTTCGTCTTGAGTAATCGGCGGTTCGGCGGCGGATACGGCGAGACTACAGAGGAAGAGGAAAACGAAGCGCATAAGCGAAATTAGACATCGAAATTAGAAAACGAAGCAATTTCGAAATGCGGAACGCGAAGCCGGATGATCAGCGAACGCGGGCGCGGTGAGCTCGGCGCCGAGCGTTGCGACGGGGCTTTATCGGAATCTTTTCGTCGGCCACCGCACACGCTTCCCCGGTTTGTTGGAGAGGATTCGGCGGAGCATCGACATGGAAATTCATTTCTAAAGAAGGCGGAACAACGGGCAAGGGCTCAGCAACGGGCGGGAAGCTTGGAGCCTCGAGCTCGGAGTTGGGAGTTGGGAGATCGAAGTTAGGAGTTGGGACAAAGGGCTGAAAATCACTGATCGGATAATCGACCGGGTCCGCTTGAAAACAGAACTCGGGAAACGGCATTTCCGCAGGCGACAATGCCGGCAACGTTTCAGCCACCCTGTTGAGCGCGGCGTCGAGCTGCTCCAGGCTCACCGGTTTTGGCAACATGGCGATCGCACCCGATGCGCTCGCGTCGTCCGACGGCGACCAGGCGGAAACGAGAATGACCCGCGCGGCTGGATCTTTGGAAAGAATGTTGCGGCAGGCAGTGGCGCCGTTCAGTTTCGGCATCCGGTAATCCATTAAGACGAGATCGGGCTGATACCGGGCGTAGGCTTGAATGGCTTCCAAACCCGAAGCGACCACGCCCACCACTTGATGGTTGCAGAAGCGAACCAAGTCCGCCAACGACCTTCCCACGTCTTTCTGGTCATCGGCGATCAAGATGCGCATGTCTCCAAATGGAGAAGCTTCCATGCCAAGTGGAAGATAGAAGATTGAAGTTGGGAGGTTTGACTTTCCTTGGGTATCGCTGCGCCGATCAGGCGACGAGATGATCGATCGCGGATCGAAGGTCGCCGATGTCGAACGGTTTCGGGAACACGAGGTGCACATCCACGCGTTCGTAGGCCTCGCGCACTTCGGGCGGAAGGTCGGCTGATAGGACCATGACCTTGCTGGTGATGCCGCGTTTTCTCATTTCGCCGACCAATTCCAGGCCGGTCATGTGCGGCATTTTTTGATCGACAATGATGACGTCGTATTGCTCGGAACCGGAATCGATCCGGGAGAGAGCGGCGGCGCCGTTTTCGACAGCGGTGAGGTCGTAGCGCGGGCCGTTAAAGATATGGCGCAACGAAAATGTGACCGATGGCTCGTTGTCCACGGCTAAAATCCGAAGGGCGGCAGTACTCATGGTGTGTCAATAGGCAGCAGTGTTCGTACCGGGAAAGGCAAGGTAGAAGACGAAGGAATTGCGGAATTCGGAATGCAAAGCTAAGACTGAAAAGCGAAATGCGTCGCCTTATCCTACTCACGTTGACGAGCGCGGTCTTTGTCCTCGCGGCTAACAGCGCGCAGGCGTTCCCGAGACTTTTCGGAAAGCCGAGGTCGGCGCCGCCTCCTATTCCCAGCGGAAAAGGTGGGCGCTTGATTGTGCAACGCGCGCCGAATTTCGGAAGCGATCTTTTCGTTCGATTGTCGATCGACGGGAAACGGGCCGCGGACATTCCACGGAACCAACATTATGGCGGCGTGCTCGCCGCCGGCCGGCACACGTTGACCGCGCTCGCACTGCCGAATACTCAGTCGCGCCGGCCAACATCGATCGGCATCACCATAAAATCGGGCAAGGTTTATATCTTTACCGCCACCTGGGAGGGGGACCGGCTGATTCTGCGGCCGTCGGATTTTTATAGCCCGACGACGAGAGTGAATCGAAATTAAAGTCCGAGTGCGAGGTCCGAGCCGGACTGGCACTGCACGGGCATTGGACTGGCACTTAACGAACTGCGAAACTAGAATAAACAATATGATTACACGGCGAAGATTTGTTGGGCTCAGTGTGGCGACGGGAGCGACGATTTTGGCGGGCGGAAAAATTCTAGGCTCGATTTCCGCGCCGGGGTCAGCGACGAACGCCACTTTTAAGATCGGTGGCGATTTGGAAGTAAACCGGCTCGGATTCGGCGCGATGCGGCTGACGGGCGAAGGCGTGTGGGGTTGGCCGCCAGACCGCGCGAATGCGGTGAAAGTTTTGAAACGCACGGTCGAGCTCGGCGTCAATTTAATCGATACCGCCGACGCCTACGGACCGGAGGTGGACGAGCTGCTCATAGCCGAAGCGCTGCATCCTTATCCGAAGGGGCTCCTCATCGCGACCAAAGGCGGTAACACCCGGCCGGGGCCCGGTCAGTGGGTGCCGAACGGTCACCCCGATTATCTCAAAGGTTGCGTCGATAAAAGTTTGAAGCGGCTCCAGCTGGAACGGATCGATTTGTATCAATTGCATCGGATCGATCCGAAAGTTCCGGCAGAAGAATCGCTGGGCGCGCTCAAGGAAATGCAGGGCGCCGGAAAAATCCGGCATATTGGATTGTCGGAAGTGTCGGTGGCGGAAATCGAGCGGGCGCGCAAAGTTGTGACAATCGTAAGCGTGCAAAACCGGTACAACGTCGAGGACCGGAAGTGGGACAACGTGATTGATTATTGCGAGAAAGAAAATCTGGGTTTCCTGCCATGGTTTCCGGTCGGTGGCGGCCGCGGTGTGAAGTCGGCGGCATTGGACGCGGTCGCGAAAGCGCACAACGCGAGCGTGTATCAAGTTGCGTTAGCGTGGCTATTGCAACGCTCGCCGGTGATGCTGCCGATTCCCGGCACATCCAACATTAAGCATCTCGAAGATAATGTGGCCTCGGCGAAACTGAAATTAACGCCGGAAGAATGGAAGAGTTTGGCCGCGTAGCCCCGATAAGAATTAGGAAATAGAGAATTGCGCGCGAAGGTCGGCGGAGACCCGCATCGGTTTTCCGGTGCGAACATCGACCGGGACCCAGAGCGTGCGCGCTTGAGCGAGAAGTTGTTTGTTGTCGATCTTGCGTCGGATTTCAGTGAAGCGTTCGAATTTGAGCCGGCTCGCTTTGCCAACCCAGGTGCGCAACAGGATCTCGTCCCCGAGAGAGGCCGGAGACCGGTAATCGATCTCATGGCGTAACACGACCCAACCAATCGCGGCTTGCGCTTCCGCACTGGCGAGTGATTGCCAGTGCGCAGTCGCAACGTCCTGGATCCAGCGGAGGTAAACGGTGTTGTTAACGTGATTCTGCCCGTCGATGTCGGCCGGCAAAACCGGCACGGTCATTTCGAAAGTAGGATTGCCGATCACAAATCAGAGATCGGTTTTCAAGCGGAACCGTTTCATGAGTTCCTGCCGGATCTCCATTTGCAGGTCCGGTTGCAAACGGCTCAGGATTTTTTCGCGACGCTCCAGGTCCATGGCTGCGAGATCGCGCACCAGTTTGTTGCGCGTCTTATATTTAGAGTACTTGCTCGAAGCAATACCGATGGCGATGAGCGCGGAGATAGTCCAAACCGCGATATCAGTTCCACTGACCACGGTGGAATTAAGAAGTAAGAAGGAAGAATTATGAAGAAAAAAGAGGCTGATCGTGCAACACAACAGGCGCGTCTTATTCAAACGCGAATTAAGGCGATCAGGCCGCGACGTGATCGCAGCAGATTTCGTGGGCGATGCGACGCGCTTCTTCTTCGAGTGAGCCGATGGTGAAATTCGGACAGGAGATGCGATCGCAAAGATATTGGCGGACCCATTGGGCAAGGCCGCCGCAGCGCTCGCACTGCGCGATGTGAACGAGATTATGTAAAATAAGTTCGCGATCGTTCCAGGCATCACCGCGAATGATGAGCGCGTGACCGAAACCGACGCAACGGGTGTCTTCGGTAATGATGCCGATGCGTTTTGACGCCTTCGCCAATTCCGAATCCTCCGGAAGCGGAATCCGATCTACCACCAACACTCTGACCCGGTCGCAATCCTGCACTCCAACGAGTTTGGCGTCTTGGGCATGCCTCGGCCCTAATGGATTACCCCGCGCCAGAACGAATTCTTCCTGCGCTGTTACCCATTGATATGCGAGCGGCAATAAATATTCGAATGTTTCTTGATCAACCACGGCGACTGAGGGTTGCCCCACTGACAAAAGCAAATGGCGTGCGAAGCGTGCTCCCCTTTGTTCTTTTCTCCAATTGCCGAAGTCTTTAGCCTGGCATGATGATTAAACGAATCGCAACTGTTCTCGCCCTGACTTGTTCGATCGCGCTCCCGCACGGTTTCGCGGCTGATCAACAGCCGACCGAAGCTTCAGTTAAGCAATTGTTGGAGGTCACCCAAATCCGCAAATTACTTGAATCGACAATGTCGCAGATGGACGCGTTGATGAAGCAAGCCACCCAGCAAGTCACTCAGGGCCAGACGATCACACCTGAAGTCCAAAAGGAGATCGACAAGGGACGGACCGAATCCATCTCGATGATGAAGGAGATACTCGACTGGAACAAACTGGAGTCGATGTATGTGCGCATTTATCAAAAATCTTTCAACCAGCAGGAGATCGACAGCCTGATCGCGATGTACAAATCGCCGGCGGGCCAGATGCTCCTGACCAAGATGCCGGTCGTGCTTCAAAACACGATGGGCGAAATGCAGCAGTTGATGCAGCCGGTCATGCAGCGGATCCACCGGATGCAAAAGGATGTGGTCACGCAGATTCAGGCCGAAAGAGTGAAAAAAGGCGGATAGCCGCTCAGCCCGCGACTTCGGTTGGGTGATATTTTTCCCAGTAGCGAATGGCCGCGCCGGCGGCCATGTAACTTGGATCGGCGGCTTCGTAACCGTCGATGTCGTTCTGAGTAGCACCGCCTTTTCGTAAATCTGCGTGTTCGAGCTCGGCGAATGTCGATCTAAGTTTCGATTCGTCGTCCCCGGCACGAATCCTTTCACGGAACCATTCCGACCAGCGCGCGACGCGTTCGTCCACCAGATCGAGATGTTCGGAAACCGGGCCGGCCACTTTGCCGAAGTGGGGCAGATAAAGATTCGCGGCGTTTAGCGCGCGGATTTTTGCAATCGATTCACGCCAGGATTCAACGTGCAGCTCCGGCGGAACAAATGGCGGAATCGGCGGGCCGTTGCCGATGCGAACGCCGGCAATGTCGCCGCCGAAAACATTGTCCTCCCAATGATAAACATGGTGATGGCTGGCGTGACCCGGAGTGGCGATGGCGCGAATTTCAAACGGCGGCACCCGCACGACTTCATTGTCTTCCAGAACTTTGACGCGCTCAGCCGGCACCGGCGCGATCCGGCCCCAGAGTCGCTGCATGTCGTCGCCGAAAATGCGCGTGGCCGACTCGACCAATTTTGCGGGATCGATCAAATGGGGCGCGCCGCGCGGATGCACGTAAACCGTCGCGCCCAGTTCTGCGAATCGCCACGCCGCGCCGGCGTGATCGAAATGAATGTGACTGAGAAAAACGTGCCGCACGTCTTCCGCCGCGAAGGTGCGACCCGCACCGGCTTTAGCCTTGCCAAGATCGACAATCACATTGTCGAAAGTCGACTCCGCCCCGGTATCGAACAATGCGATACCGTCTTTGGTTTCGAGCGCGGTCGCGGCAACAATTCCAGCGTGCCCAAGTTGTCGGGTATCTAATATATGAACGCTCACGCGGTAATTTTTGACGCCGCGACGATGTAGGCAGCTTTTGGAATAGCAAACCCGTCGTCTTTCGCGTAAGGCTGCACCGATTTTTCGATTGCTGACTGGATTTTGCGAAGCACTTCCGGAGTTTGCCGCGCGAGAAGTCCGGCGGTGCGAACGCCTGCATTCCGTTCGGCGTCAAAAATGAACTGCGCGGTCGGCACGCGCCATTCGATCTTATGCACTTTGAAAGTCATCGATGTGCCATCGAAGCCGGCGCGCTCAAGCGCCTTGCGGAATTCGCTCTCGTTCTCAAAGAGATAAAACGGCGGACCTGGCGGAAGATCGACATCAAGGTTTGCGTGCGCCTGAATCGCGTCGTCCACCAGTTTCACAAATGGGTTTTCCGAAATTTTCGCCCAAGTGGTGAAACCAAATCTGCCGCCGGGCTTGAGAACACGAGCGGCTTCAGCGCAGGCGCGCTCGGGATTGGCGAGATGAAGAAGCGAAAAGTTCGCGACCACGCGATCGAAGCTGGCATTCGCAAACGGAAGATTTTGCGCATCCCCCTGTCGAAACTCAATTCGCGGAAACATTTTCTTCCCGATCGCGATCATTTCGGCGGAAAAATCGAGGCCGATGGGATTTGCGCCTCGCTCAGCAGCAGCGGCTGAGACGTAACCGGGACCGCAGCCGACATCCAGGATCGACAGTTTTCCGGAGACTTCCACGGCATCCAGCAGCGGTGGAATGAATTGCCGGGTCGAGCTCGACCAGACCGAATCGTACTTGTTGGCGACGCGTTCCCAGCCCTCGTGCTCAAATTCCGTGAAGGCGTCGCTCATCGCGAAACTATGACCGACGCTATTCTCGAGCAACTGAATCAGGCGGCCGCGGGATTCGGTCTTTTTAGAAGCAATCCCGCCACAATCCCGACCAAGAGGAAGCCGATGATTTGAATCATCATTTGGCCGAGTGTGAAATCCTTGGGGAAACCGTACCAGTTGGCGTAAGGAACGTTGGTCGTGATGGCGGCCAGGATTCCGGCAGTTAAAACGAACCCGACCTTCCCGCCGAAACCACGAATCCCCGTTTGCGCGAGAAGGAAAACAGCCAGGAGCGCTTCGGCAACGTCGGTTGCGAACTGGATAATGAGCCTTTTGGGAAAATTAAAAATGCGCTTGGAACGATAAATCAGGAAGCCGGAGGCGCCCGCGGCCATTTGTTCTTCCGCCTTTTTCATCGCAGCCTGTTTTTGCTCTCCGGTCGCGCCGGGCGTGAGACCTCCGCTCGGAAAAATATAGACCCCGCTATTGTCGGCGAGATTCGTTTGGAGCGCGCTGGTGATCGCGTCTTCATTTGGGAGAATGTGGACTCCCATTTCGCCGAGCGGCAGTAGATCATGCGCGACGAAGTTCCAAATAAACATAACCACGCCACCCAAAATTCCGGCCAAAAGAATGCGAGTGCTCATGGCCGAAATTAGACAGGA
>DASTJU010000152.1:0-12468 GCA_035716295.1 Chthoniobacterales bacterium
CCGAGCCGTGGTTCTGTTGGGTCAGTTTCGCCGGACCGCATGAACCGTGGGACACGCCTGAGCCTTACGCCAGCATGTATCGCGCAGACGACATGCCGGCGCCGCTCAAGCGACCGCGTCTCCGGGATCGCGGCCCAATTGGAGAATTGGATCAAAAATTCTCGGAGTCCCGAGGCAAGATCGACAATGCGCGAGCGCTGCGGGCAAATTACGCGGGAAAAGTCACCCTGATCGACGATCAGGTCGGACAAATCCTCAAGGAAATTGAAAGTCGGGGAGAATCGGACCGGACGGTGATCTTATTTACTTCCGATCACGGTGAAATGAACGGCGACTACGATCTGATCCATAAATCCAACTTTCTAAATCCGGCGGTGCGCATTCCGCTCATTGTGCGTGCGCCCGAAATGAAAGGATCATCTCTCGCCGGAAAAATAATCGATGCTCCGCCCGAATTATTTGATGCCGGTCCAACACTAGGCGACTTCGCTGGAGCAAAAATCGATCACAAACACTTCGCGCGTTCATTGGCTCCTCTTCTCCAAGATCCAAGCCTCGAGCACCGGCAGTTTGCCGTTTCAGAATTCGCGCAGGAACTGATGTATCTCGATCGCGACTGGAAATTGATGCTGAATCGAGAGGGCGAGGCGTATCGGTTGTTCGATGTAAAAAAAGATCCTCAGGAAATGGAAGACCTGATTGGCCGGAAAGAGTCCGAAAGTTTAATCGCGGAACTCAAACGCAAGCTTCTCGACCGAAGAAAACAAACCGAGAAAGTCTGAGTCCCATCGAACGCGCTACGCGCCGCGCCCGCTCCACCATTTCGACAAACGCGATTCCGGAATTTCGGGAATAGCGCTTCCCGCCTTGTCATAATGCGAGATGTCGTTGAATAAAGTCAGCCGCGCGCGCGCGGCATCGCAAAAATCGACAATGTTCAGGGCGGCCGGTTTTTGGTCGAGATTGTCGCGATAGCGTCGCGGATCAAATCCGAGAAGTGAGCTTAATAACAGCCGAATCGTCGCTTTATGCGAAACCAGCAGAATATTCTCGCCTGCGTGATCTCGAACGAGCTCGATCAAAGCTGGCAGCGCGCGGGCAGTCACAGCCAAGCCGCTTTCGCCACCCATTGGTGCAAACGTGTACGGATCCTTTTCCCATTCCGCCGCTTCCTCGGGAAATTTTTCTTCGACTTCGCGCCGCGTCATTTGTTCCCAGCGCCCGTGGTTAATTTCGCGAAATCCGTCCCGGGTCTGAACTTCGAGTTTATGCGGTGCCGCCAAAATGCTGGCCGTTTCAACCGTGCGCCCCAATGGTGATGCGTAGACGGCCATGATTTTTTCGTGACTCAAACGATGGGCCAATCGACGCGTTTGTTCCCGGCCTTCATCAGAAAGCGCCACGTCCGTCGCACCGGCAAAGCGATCTTCAGCGCTCAATACCGTCGCGCCATGGCGCACCATGAAGACTCGCGTGACCGCCGACTTCATAATCGTTGATCTTGTAAAACCTCGAAATCGATCTTAGCGATCGATTTCGGGCAACGTGGGGGTGAAAGCGAAAAAGAAAATCGGCAAGAGGGCCGCAGCCACCGCAGAAGCGATCGTGAAAATGTTCATGATCCAAACAAGCGCGACATTCTCCGGATGGTGCGACAACCCTAAGATTGCGAGTGGTAGCAGAACGGCCAAGGCCGCACTCTCACAGACAACGAATCGATGCATTTTCGCTTTGCGGCGCCGCTTCGACAAAGCGGTCTCGCCGGTTTGCGCGAACGTCTCAAAAAAGTCCGCTTGCGGATTGGAAGTTGCGACCGCGCGCGGAGTTTCCGGTCCGGACTGCGGCTGAACTGGTGTTGCCGGCTCGACCGGCGCAACGGGTTTTGCTGGCGGCCCGGGAACGGGGTCCTGAACTACTGTCTCGGTCTGAGGGGGCGGCATCATGCGCGGCGGACGCGGGACCCGGGCCGGTCTCATTTGAATTACGTTTTGTGCAGGCTCCGTCGGGGGCGCGTGCGGAATTTGTTCCGCGCCGTTGTCCGCGATTTGAGCAGGGTCCATTGCCGGTGCTCGCATGTTCCAGCGGACTTTTGGTTTCAACGTCGGCGGAAGCGGCATTTTTCGGACAACCGTTTCCGGAATCCGAGGCGGCGGCGCGCTCGCCCGGCGAAGCGCTGGATTCGGTGCGGGAGCCGGCGTTTTGCTGCGGACAGGTTCGGGATTTTCCCGGCGAACTATCGGAGCCGGACGCACTTGCGGACTAGGCAGCGGCACAATCGCAGGTCTTTTTCGCATCTCGATTGGCTTCGCTGGGGCCTCTTCGTTCTTCGGTTTACGCGAAGGAACAACCGTACGCGTGAAATGGTCGGGGAAACTGTACGATTCGCTCGGAATGAGAGACATGGCCTGCGGGTGCGGGTAAATGTGTAGCGATTCCAATTTTTTTAGTCAACTCAAACATGAACGCCGACATGAGATTGCCGTGTTTTAAAGCTACATTGGTGAGTGACAGATGATGCCTTACCGCGCGCAATCATTCATCTCGATATGGACTGCTTTTACGCGGCGATCGAGGTGCGGGACCGGCCGGCTTTGCGGGGGAAACCGGTCGGTGTTGGTGGGGCGCGCGAGCGGCGTGGAGTCCTGACCACGTGTAATTACGAAGCGCGCGCGTTCGGCATTCATTCGGCGATGCCGACGTTTATGGCGCTGCAGCGTTGTCCGAACCTGATCGTCCTGCCGACACGGTTTGATGTTTACCGGCGCGAAGCCGCCGCCGTTCGCGAAATCCTGCACCGCTTCAGTCCGCTGGTGGAACCACTTTCGCTCGATGAAGCTTATCTCGACGTGACGGCGCACCCCGGAGCGCCTGGACCGCTCGCGCAGGTGATTCGCGATTTAATTTTTCAAAAGACGAAATTGACTTCGTCAGCCGGCATCGGGCCGAACAAGTTGATCGCAAAAATCGCGAGCGCGATGCGAAAGCCGAATGGACAATTGGAAGTCACCGCCACCGACGTGCCGGCATTCATGCAAGACTTACCTGCCCGCGAAATCTGGGGCATCGGCGAAAAAACAGAGCGGAGATTGCAGGAGCTGGGCGTCAAAACCTGCGGAGACCTTCAGCGTTTCACTCGCCCGGAACTGGTCGATCTCTTCGGAAAATTCGGCAGCGAACTCTTCGATCTTTGTCGCGGGATTGACGATCGACCGGTCGAACCGGACCGTCCGCGGAAATCGCTCAGCACCGAAGAAACTTTTCCGAGCGATCTCGAGACGCTGGAGCAATGTGAAGAACGTCTCGCCGAACTTTTTGAGGAGCTGATGGCTGATCTGGCGCAAAAAGAGACCGATCGCCGCATCACCAAAATCTTCGTGAAGCTGAAATTTGCCGATTTCACACGAACTACCGTCGAACGCGCGGGTTTAGAACCATCACTTTCCGCCTTCCGCAGTTTGCTGGCGGAGGCTTTTGCGCGCACTGGCAAAAAAGTGCGGCTGATCGGAGTTGGCGTGCGTTTCGCCGAAAGCGCGCCCGCGGAGATGCAGATGCCGCTGTTTTCCGAGACGTCCGTTTAACCCATCGCCAGCCGCGCCAGGACCAGCGCAACGATTCCGCCGGCAAAGAGGGCGACCACGGTTATCTCTCGCTTGCTTAGAAGCGGTTCGGTTTTTCCATTCGGAATCGTGACCTCGCCATTGTTCTCGATCACGCCCATCACGTCGTCGCACAGCTTTCGAACGTCCGCCGGCATTGCGTCTTCGTTCGCGAACTGTTCCCCGTTAAACACGAATTTTTTCTTCACCGCCCCGCTGTGGAGCGCTTGTTCGTAGGCGACGCGCACCTCAGGAGGCAATTCGGCCGAGCTGGAATATTCCTGCCCGTTGTAGCGAATTTTGCTTTTCAACGTGATGCTCACTGCCGGTCGAGAATCATAGCATTTCATTTGCCATCGCTCCCTCAGGCCGTCGTTCTTGTGGTAAATTGGCACCAGTGACAAATGCCGACGCCCAACAAAGGATCCGCGATTCCGGCTGCGATGTTCGCTTCGACAATCTCACCCGTCAGCTTTACGCGACGGATGCGTCGATCTATCAAATCGAGCCGCTCGGAGTTGCCTTCCCAACCAGCGCGCAAGACGCCAGCGCGGTCATCAAAGCCGCGGCCGACGAAAATCTTTCAGTTACTCCACGCGGCGCTGGAACCAGCCTGGTCGGGAACGCGATCGGCGAAGGATTGATCGTCGATTTCTCACGCCACAATCGCAAGATCGACAATCTCAACATCGACAATCGCAGCGTCCACGTCGGCGCCGGCGTGGTGCTCGATCAGCTCAATGCCTTTCTCAATCCGCACGGATTTTGTTTCGGACCCGACGTCGCGACCAGCTCGCGCGCCACCATCGGGGGCATGATCGCCAACAATTCTTCCGGTGCGCGCGTTCCGGTTTACGGCACGACTGCCGATCACGTTCTTTCGACTGAAATCGTTTTGGCGGACGGTCGAATCGTCACAATCGGGCCGACGCACGAATCGTTGCGCGACGAACAAAGCAAGATCGAGAACCTCGTGCGCGCGCACGCGCCGGAAATGGCCGAGCGCTGGCCGCCGGGCTTGCTCAAACGCTGGCCTGGCTACGGCATCGAAAGATTTTCACGTAGGTCAACTAATCTGAATGAGATTCTCGCTGGCAGCGAAGGAACACTGGCCGCGATTTTTTCTGCGGAACTGAAAATCTCGCCATTGCCGAGCGAGAAAGGCTTAGGCCTGATCTTCTTCGCATCCATCGGGGAAGCGATGCAGGCGACGGTGGCGTTACTCGATCTCAAGCCGGCCGCGATCGAACACATCGATCGTCCGCTCCTTGATCAAACAAGAGGACAACTCCATTTCCAGGCCTCGCGCGATTTGCTCGAGCTCGACACGAAACCATGCGAAGCGATCCTGCTCGTCGAATTTTACGACAACGTCCCGGAGAAGTTGTCGATCTTGCAATCGCGCAATCTGGGGCTGCGCACAAAAGTTTGCGGTGACGCGAACGAAATGAATTTGGTTTGGATGGTGCGCAAGGCCGGCCTCTCGCTTCTGACTGGCTGCGTCGGTCCGGCGAAACCGGTCGCATTTATTGAAGACGCCGCTGTGCGCCCTGCCCAGTTACCCGATTACGTCCGCGGTTTGCAGTCGATTATGAAATCGCTCGGATTGAAAGCGAGTTACTACGGTCATGCAGCGAGCGGTCTGCTCCATGTCCGGCCCGTTCTCGATCTCCACAGCGCGGACGATTTGCGGAAATTTCGGCTCGTGGCCGATCAAACTTCCGCGCTCGTCCGCCAATTCAAAGGTTCACTCTCGGCTGAACACGGAGTCGGCATCGCGCGTTCGGAATACATGCGCGATCACCTCGGAGACGCGCTCCTCAACGTCATGCGCGAGATCAAGCACACGTTCGACCCAAAGAACATTTTTAATCCCGGAAAAATCTTTGGGTTCGCCCACCAGATTGACAATCACTTGCGCAACAATTTCACGGAACCGATTGAGTTGCCGTTCGAGCCACGACTTGCCTTCGCTTTCAAGGATCGCTCGTTCATCGGCAACCTCGAGCAATGCAACGGCTGCGGCGGTTGCCGCAAAGATGCGCCTATCATGTGCCCGACATTCATCGCCACCGGCGACGAAGTCATGTCGACGCGCGGTCGTGCGAACATCATTCGGCAGTCGCTCGAGTTGCGTGGCAACGGCCACGATCCGTTGAAATCGGCGGAGCTCGACGCCGCGCTCAACAATTGTCTCTCCTGCAAAGGTTGCACGCCGGAGTGCCCGTCGAACGTTAATCTCGCGCTGCTCAAAGCTGAAATGCTTTACGCGCGCCATAAACGCGACGGTTTGCCGCTCCGCGAGCGTTTCTTCAGCAACGTCGATTTGTTAGGCCGAATTGGCTGCACGATGCCGGGGCTGGCAAATACGATGATCGATCTTGAGCCGGTGCGCGCCGTCATGGAGAAAGCGCTCGGAATTTCGGCGAAGCGTTCGTTGCCGCATTACACGCGCGAACGCTTCGATCGCTGGTTTGAGAAACATAGGACGGAGGGCCCTGCTTCCGCAGGGCCGGGACACGCAGAAGCGCGTCCCTCCGGTAAAAGAGGCAAAGTGATTCTTTGGGACGACACCTTTGTCCGTTATCACGAACCAAAGATTGGAATTGCGGCAGTGAAAGTGCTCGAAGCGTTCGGCTTCGAAGTTGAGTTGCTAAAAAATCGGAAATGTTGCGGACGACCGGCGTTCAGTCAGGGAAATCTCGACGCTGCCGCCGAAGTTGCCCAACACAATGTCGATCTTTTGAACGCGAGCGATAGTACGACACCAATTGTTTTTCTCGAACCGTCGTGCTGGTCGATGTTCGTGGAAGATTATCGCGAACTGAAGATCGAGAATGCGGAAAAGATAGCGGCGCGCTGTTTTCTCTTCGAAAAATTCGTGGATGATGTGCTTGAGCGAGAACCAGACGCGCTTCCGTTTAAACATCGGGAAACAAGCGTCGCGATCCATGCCCACTGCCACGCCAGATCGCTAACGAACCCGGCATTCATGGCGCAGCTAGTGGAACGATTGCCCGGACACAAAGCAACTTTGCTCGATACTGGATGCTGCGGAATGGCCGGCGCATTTGGCGCGCTGGCCGAAAAATACGAACTCTCGGGTCAGGTGGCGGCCGATTTACTGCGCAAGATCGACAACCAACAAGCCGACGTTGTGGTCGCTTCCGGCACAAGTTGCCGCCATCAGATTGTCGATCTTAGCAGCGTCTGGCCAAAGCACATGGCCGAACTGCTCGCGGATGCACTCGCGTAAAACCAATTAACCTTGCGGTTTCGGTGGCGGCGGGTTGCCACCAGGCTTTGCCGCTTCACCGGGTTTTGGCGGCGCTCCGCCCTCGGGTGCACCGCCAGGAAGTTCGGTGTTCTCCGGGACCGCTAACACGTCAGGCTCGGTGTAGGAATCCGGATGATTCGCCAATTCCTTGCGCAAGGCCGCGATTTGTTCCGCAGTCACCGGACTGGCTTGATTCCCCCACTCGCTTCGTTCGTAAGTCAGAACGTCCGCAATTTTTTGATCGGTCAACGTTTTGTCCCAAGGTTGCATCACGGCAGTGCCAAATTTCTGACCTTTCACCATGACCGGTCCTTGTAAACCCTTGAGAACGATCATGGCGGGTCGCTTCGAACCGCCAGTAGTAAATTCCGAACCGGCCAGCGGCGGATATTGACCGGGAACGCCAAGACCGTTCGCTTGATGACAGGTCTGACAATTTGCCGCGAAAATCTTTTTGCCGCGATCATGCGGTGAAAGTTCGGCTTGTTGTTGTTGTCCTTGAGCTCCGACACCTTTTTTCGCCGGCGGCGGTCCGCCCATCGGATCCAGTCCGTCGCCGGAAAAATCTCCTGAGTAGCGTCCGAGATAAGCGCCGCCGGTGAAAATCGCCATCCCATAAACGGCGATCAACCAAATCGAAAGCGGCTCCAGGCCGACGCGCGGCTCGCGTTTTTCGCGTTGAATGGCGGCGTGCACTTCCTGAACGTCGGATGTTTCGCCGTAATCCATTCCCTGGCGGGTCAGCGATGATGGATCTGAAGTTCGCTCGTTCATTTCTTCGTTGGCGCAGGCGGTGCCGATCCGGCCGGCGCTGCTGGAGGCGAACGGGCCGGCGGCGCTGCGCGCTGTGCAGTTTTAACTTCTTTCAGCGGATGCGATTGATCGAGAGACATCAAATACGCAACGAGACATTTGGCTTCATAGCTCGGAACAATTTCCCAACCCGGTGGCGGCGCCTCGCGGCCGCTCAGTTCAAGAGCGTCAGCCGAACGCTCGCCATTAATCTGGTGTTTCTCGTAAAGAAATTTGTAAGCCGGCATGGTCGAATCCACGTTGTCCGGATTCATGCTCCGCGGCGAATAAAGATGTCGATGATGCCAGGCCGCGGAATAGACCGGCGGCACTCCGTTCGGATTTGGCGAAGCCGAAGCTGAGGGCGATGGACCAGGGGTCGCAGCCGGCGGGGATTGCGCCGGAGCGGCCGCGCCCGGTTTAGGCGAAGCAGCATTCGCAGGTGGAGGCTGCGCTGCCGCGGGCGAAGTCGCAGCGGCGTTTGTGGCCGGCGCCGCTGCCGGCTTTTCTTCTTCGGCCGGAGCGCGCTTGCCGATGTTCGCGAGATCAGGACCCATTCGTTCCTGTCCAAGCACTACCGGCCGATCAAAAATATAATCGCGCGGCGCGCTTCGGCGTTCACCCCATTTGCGATCGATATCCGAGGACGCATAATCGGGACGGACCTGCTGGCTGTGGCAATAGATGCAGCCGTTGGCAGCGTAAATACGCCGGCCGCGCTCGGCCATGCCCGACTTCGGCGCTGGATAAATGTCGGTTCCTTCTTCATCCGTCTGCGGATTGAGCGCGCCGATTTGCAGGTTTGGAATCACGGTCAGGCCGACCCACGAGAACGCGAACGTTCCGAAAACACCGATGAACAGCGACACTAGACCTTTCATAAGTGCGGCTCCGCTCCTTCGGCTTCAACTGGATTCAAGAATGTCGGTACCGTCGAAGTGCGTCCGAGCCCGAACAGCATGAGTCCAAAATGGAACGCAAAAATGAAATGCGAAGCCGTCAGCAAAAGCGCCGCAACCGTTCGACCGCGCAAATAGGGCAACACGCTTGAAACGCTTTGGATGAACGACATCGAAGGATCGTTTTGATCCGCGCCCTGGGCCAACCCGCCGACCAATAACATTAACGACATCAATCCAATGCCATAGGCCGACGCCCAGAAATGCAGTTTGATCAGCGTGGCGTAGCGCCATTCGCGGCCAACCAGACGCGGCACGATGTAATACATCGAACCGAACATGATCATGGTGAAAAACCCGTAGAGACCGAGATACGAATAGGCGATGCTCGCTTCGGTAAAATGCAGATAACGCGCGGTTGAGCGAAGCGAGATCAGGATGCCAACAACACTGAAGATCGTGTACGACATCGCACCGAACACGGTAAAGCGCAGGGTGGGGCTATAGCGCATCACCGGAAAATATCCCTGCATCGTCATGTGATGATTTAATCCGACGGTCGCGACCGGAATGATGGTGAGGATCGTGGCTGCAATGCTGGCGGTGATCATCCATGCCGGGAATGGTCCGTCGACCACACGCTGCATCCCAGTCCAGCTCGAGAAAAGCGCGTAGGTCCAAAATCCAATCGTGGCGAGATGATAACTGTAAACCGGCCGGCCGATTACTTTCGGGATCATGTAGTAAGCGGTTCCGAGAGCGATCGCGCCGAACCAGAGAAAGAGGAGATTATTCGCGTACCACCAGCTGACCGCTGCCTGCATTACACCTTGCACCGGAACGACGAACAACATTGCTTGCGCGGCAGCGTAGAGCCACGGGAACCAAAGAAACGCGCCGAGCAAATACCATTGCGTGATGTAAATCTGGTCGCCGCGGCGAAAACGGAACATCAATACCGCCCATGACATGATCAGCGCGTAAGCGACGAAAAGGATAACCGCGGCATAAGGCGGAAATTCGAGCCCGTCGTAGCCGGTGCTGTAGCCCATCAGAATTCCGGCTACGCCAATGAGCACACCGATGTTCCAAAACCAAATCCCGGTGACGATCACCAATGGATGCCGCAACGTGGTCCGGCAGAGTCGCGCCATCAGCCAGATCGCCGTTCCCATCGCGACCATCGAAGCCCACCCGTAAATCATCACGTTCATTTGGACGGGACGCAGCCGGCCCCAGGTCAGAAAGCTGACGTCCGAAAGCCCATCGGGTGAATGCAATCTGAACGAAACGAATCCGGCCAGCAGCGTTCCGATTAACAACCAGACCATCGCTGAGGCGTAAAACATCAGCACCGGCACGCGGGTGGAAGCATCGATGCGCGCACGCTCAAGTTGTTCGGCGTCGCCGGCGGCGGCGGAAACAGCCGGTTCTCTTAATGGAATGTCAGCGGCTGGAGTCATTCGTTAGGCGGCGTTGGTGACGGTGACGCGGCCGGCGCGGCGCCGGATGATTTTGGTGAGGCAGCAGGAGAAGCGGATGCACCGGGTTGCGTCGATGGCTGCACCGCCGGCGGATTCACGGCGGCGGCGGGTTGTCCGCGCGCTTCCGAATTCGGACCTGTGACTGAAGTCGGTTTCGGCGTCCCGCTGGGTTGCGGTGAAGCGGACGGTGCGGGCGACGCCGTGGCTGCGCCACCAGGCGCAGCAGAAGATTCCGGCACGGCGATCGCATATGCGGCCGCCGGTTTCTTGTTGGCCAAATCGGTAACCGTCAACTCCATCGCGCGATTGATGGGCAACCGCACGGTGCCTTTGTTTTTATCGATCCACGCATAACTGGTCAGCGCTTTGCTTTCTTCATCGCGCGCGTCCTTCAGTTTTTTCGCTCGCGCCTCCGCGCGCGTTTGTTCGTAATTGTCACCGCGCGGCGTCGGACCGATCACGGCCACGACAATGGCGCCGAAAAGCGCGAACAGCAGAACAACGCCGACCCAAGTCGAAAACGGCGCGGGCGATTGAAATTGTTCGGTATTGGCCATTTCAGTTCACTATTTTCAGAGATTCGATCAGGCGCGGATCGCGAACTGGAAAGAGCGAAGTTTTTCCGACGATGCGCAAATAGACGAACGCCAACGTCGCGCCGATGGCGATGAGCGCGGCAAAATCCCAGAGGCTCACGTGGACACCCGTTCCATGGAGCGCCGGAAGAACGACGAGATAAATGTCGAGCATTTGCATCACCAAAATCCAAGCGGCGACGTAGCAGAGCTGGTGCGGATGTTTTTTGATCGACTGTAAAAGTAAAATAGCGAACGGCCCGAAGAAGCGGCCTACTACCAGCACCATGCTCAGGCTCCACCACGACTCCGTGTTTCGCGTTAGAAAATATTGGGTCTCTTCCGGAATGTTCGCGTACCAGATGAGCATGTATTGGCCGAAACCGATGTAGGCCCAGAAAACGCAGAAGGCGAACATCCACTTCCCCATGATGTGATAATGCTCGCGCGTGACCACATTTTTGAGATAACCGGCACGCTGTAGCGCACTAATCACGAGCACGAGCAGCGACATCGAACTGCCGGCCGCGCCGGCGAAAATGTAAACGCCGAACATGGTCGAGAACCAGCGATAGTTGAGACTCATCAACCAATCGAACGCGCCGAATGTCAGACAAAGTGCAAACAGCGGCAGACTGGCGAACGCGACCTTGCGCAAACGAATGGTGAACTGCGGATTGCCGTCCTTATCTTGCCGGACCGAAAAGCGGCGCAGTAATTGGGAAGCAATAATGAAGAAGCCGAGGAAGAACGCCGCCCGAAGAATGAAGAAATTCAGATTCAGGTAAGCGCGCTTCGAATCGAGATTCGCTTCTTTTCCAGGCGCGATGTTCATCCATTCGTAGAGATGTTGTCGCAAAAGCACGATCGGGATGAAAAAGATGGCGAGGACAGCAACGAGCACGGCGAGGTTTTCGAGCTGACGCCGTACTACCACCGTCCAGTTCGCGTCAGTCGCGTAATGCACGATCGTCCAGAAAAAACAGCCGGCGCAGAGGGTGAAGAAAAATCCAAATGCAAACAGCCACGAGAAACTGAACTGCGTCGGATCAATCGCCGCGCCCGCGCCGCACAGCGCTAACGCGACAAACGCCACGACGCCGAGCAACACTGACAACCCGGCAAAGCGACCGCTCTCGAAAAATTCGCCTTCCGGCGTCGGCGCATTGTGCAAGCGATCGCTCATTTCTTGGGCGCCTCCGGTTTGGCCGGCGCTTTGTTCTCGGCCGCTTTCGCTTCCGCGGGTTTCGCCTCCGCCGGTTTGTTCTCAGCCGGTTTCTCAAGATCAGCGCGATACTCCGGCGGAACATCCGCTACCGCCGCGCCTTGGCTTCGTTGCAGCGCGCGCAAATAGGCGATGATCGCCCAACGATCTGTGACCATGATGTTCGGCCCGTAAGCCATCATCGTGTTCTTGCCGTTGGTGAGGGTGTTGAAAATTTCGCCGTCGGCCATCTTGCGAATGCGATCGTCTTGCAAAGTAACGACGGTATTGAGGCCATACTGTTTGGTGATTCCGTTGCCAGCCGCGGTCTGACCGTGACACATCGCGCAGGTGATGTTGAACCGCTCGCGGCCGCGTTGAAGCAATTGCGGCGTCACCGGAACCGGGATTCCAGTTCCCCAACTGTTGCCCATCTTTCCGGTGTCGATGTAATCGGTGCCGACACTAAAACCGGCAGCGGAGTGAGAATCCGGCACGCCAGGCGTGTGAGGTTTCGGCATCTCATATCCGATCGGCACCGTTCCGTTAATCGGCATTCGAGAACCGCGGCCGTCGGCAAAGAAATTTAGCGGCGATTGCGCGCGCACTTTCATCTGACGCACCATGTCGGGAAAAATTTC
>DASTJU010000153.1:0-4438 GCA_035716295.1 Chthoniobacterales bacterium
TTGAGCTCAACGTGATGATGCCGGTGATGGCGCACGATCTTCTCGAATCGATCCGGCTGCTCGCCAATGCGGTCGACGCTTTCTGTGAAAAATGCGTGACTGGAATCAAAGCGAACAAGGCGCGTTGTGAAGAATTGGTGGAACTTTCCATGGCCATGGTGACCAGTCTCGCACCAAAAATCGGTTACGATCGCGCAGCCGAGATCGCCAAGGAAAGCGTGCGCACGGGCAAAACGGTGCGCGAACTTTGCCGGGAGAAAAAAATACTGCCGGAAAAAGAACTGGAACGCGCGCTTGATCCCATTTCCATGACTGAACCCGGCGGCAGTGGCGCGGCCGGCGGCTAAAGATGTCGATCCAAAGATTGATCGGGGTCCTCGTTCTGGCGTCCGTCCTAACGAATACGGTTTTGGCCGCGGATTCGCGACCTGACGTCGGACAAATCATTACCAAGATAGAAGCGGCCGCCATTTTGGGCGAACCGGTGAAAGATCCGAGCCCGCGCAGCGGCGACGGCAGCGACGGTTATTACTCGAAGTGCAATTATTACAGCGTTAACCGCGGCAAATCGTTGATCATTCGCCTCCAAATGCCTGGTCCAAACGCGATCGGACCCCAAAAAGAACTTGAGCTGCTAACGGCGGCGAACGGCGCGATGGAAAAAATTTCCGGTGTCGGCGATGTCGCGCAAATGTCCGCCGCCGGCGGCGATGGTGGCTTCGCCTCGCGTGTTCTGATGCTTTACGTCGCGAAAGGGAACGCCTTTCTCACGATCGGCCTCGGAGGCTTTGTGGACGACGCCGTTGCATTGGAAAAGGCAAAAACCGTCGCGCAAAAATTGCTCGAGCATCTTTGACCGCGGCCAGCGGCGAGCTTAGATCGACAATATGGTGACCAAACTCGACGGACCGCAATTTTCCGGGGGCGCCAATATCGCGATCAAGTGTCCGGCGCACACCTATGACGAAACGGTCGCATTTTATCGCGACACGCTTGCGCTCCCGTTGATCGAAGAGGAAACGGACGGCTGTATCTTTCAATTTGGTCCGAACCGGCTCTGGATCGACAAAGTACCGAACCTGAGTCATCCCGATATTTGGCTCGAGATCGAGACCAACGACACCGAGGCGGCTTCGTCGTTCCTAAAAATTCACGGCGTGGCGCGGCGTGATGAAGTGGAAAATCTGCGTGAAGATTTTAACGGCTTCTTCATTTCCGATCCCGCCGGTGTCGTTCATCTCGTCGTCGGCCCGGAAGAAGTGTGAGTCGAATATCGATCTTAAACGTGGCGACCCACGATGGTCAGGTCGCGTTCCACAGTGTCGAGCTGCGCGATGCGCGGAAGTAATCCCCAGCGCTCGAAGCCAAGCTGCTCGAATAACCGCAAGCTCGGTTTGTTGTGGGCGAAGATCAGGCCGACCATCGCGCTAATCTGAAGGGACGGCGCGCGCACAATTGCTTCGCCGAGCAAAATTCGGCCGGCTCCGCGCCGCCGGAATTTTTCATCGACATACACGCTCACTTCCGCCGTCCCGCGATAAGCGCAGCGCGGCAAGAATGGCTTTAGCGTCAGCCAGCCGGCGATTTTGCGATCGATTTCCAGAACCCAGAATGGATGTCGATCCGGTGAATGCTCTTTTAACCAATTTCTTCGGTCGTCCAGAGTGACCGGGTCCAGCTGCGCAGTAGCAATGCGGGTCAGAATCGCGGCGTTGTAGATTGTAACGATCGCCGGCAAATCCGACTCCACCGCGTCGCGGATTTTCATTTCTTCCGCTATCTCTGGACGCCGATGTTCAACCGCAAGCGCGCTCATGCCGCCGGGAAAAATGCGTTCTCGAAAGTTGACTGAAACGCGCCTACTTCAGTTTCGCCGATGCGAAACCTCGGGCTGATATCCGATTGGGCCGCACAAAAAAGTTCGATGTCGATCTTGCCGGATTTGTTGAGCGCGTCGCGAATAGTTTTGAGCGCGAGGGCAGGCGTGTTGCAATCACGGCTGAGATGTCCAAGCACGACTCGATCGATTTTTCCGGGAAGCAATTCTTCGATCACCGTGGCGGCCGCGTTATTGGAAAGATGTCCGTGCCGCGACTGGATCCGCTGTTTCACCGGCCAAGGCCGATGAGTGTCGCTCTGTAACAATTTTTCGTCGTGGTTGGTTTCAATCACGAGCGTGTGCACGTGCCGGAGCCGTTCCACGATCATCTTTGTGGCGTAACCCAGGTCGGTGATAAACCCGAGGCCGCCTGCTCCGGCATAAAACGCGAAGCCAACGGGATCGACCGCGTCATGCGGCACCGGAAACGTTTGCACAAGGATGTCGCAAATCTTGAACTCGGCGCCGGTGCGAAATACCCGCCAGTTCCGATGTCGATCCAAGGCGTGGTCGGAGCGGACGGCCTCGGCCGTTTGCGCGTTCGCATAAATCGGCACCGCGAATTTGCGACAGAGTACTTCCAGTCCGCAAACGTGATCGCCGTGCTCGTGAGTGAGGAGAACACCGTCGAGTTGTTCCGGCATCACGCCGCATTGCTCAAGCCGGAGCACAATTTGCCGCGCGCTCAGTCCGCCATCGATCAGAATTTTGCAATGATCGGTCGCGACGAGCGCACTGTTTCCGGCACTGCCGCTCCCGAGCATCGTCAAACTGAACACGACCGCTATTTAGCGACCGGGTCTCAGTTTTCGCAAATTAAATTCACGCGCCGCAATAAAATTTCGCCGCCGGGCAACGCCAGAATCCGTTCTCTCTTGCCGGAATAATCGAGCGAGCGAAACCGGCGAATCTCATCGAGCCGTCGCATACCATTGAGGGAATCGAGATAGCGAGTGTAACTCGAGGCCAGCTCGTTCGTTTCCAGATAGCGGGCGCGGAGGTTTCGATCACGAAACGCTTCCGGGCATTGGCGTGCGAAAAGATGGAAGCGGAGCCAGCGGCGGTCGGTGCGCGAAACGCGCTGAGTTTTCCGAAAGAAAGCAACGAACAATAGGAGAACGAGATAGGTATCGACTTGCGCCTGGAGCTCGAGGTTGCGAGCAAAATCTTCAGATGCGATTTCGCGCGCACCGTTCTTGAACTGAAGCGCGGCGTGAAGGGCGTGATTGATCTCTTCGACGAAACTGATGAGCGAGCGGATATTGTGATCGCTCAATCCGGCGCGCGGATCGTGTCGCTCAAGTTGTTCGACTAGCCAACGGGAATAATAAATTCCGACGTAAAGCTGATCGTCCGCGGTGCGAAGAAATGTCCTTGCAAGCTCACTCAGTTCGCGGGCGGATTTGCCAGCCAGGATCGACAATTGCGCGCAGCGGCGGCTATCAATCAGGCAATCTTCGAGATTGATCCCGACCTGCGCGTAAGTGCGCTCGAAAAGCTTTTGGATCTGACTGAAGAGCGTCTCGTTCACAAAACGAGGGATGGTCGCGAATCTTCATCGAGATGAAGCAAGCGATCGGAAAGTTCGTTGAGCGCAAGACGAACGTCGTGGAAGCGATTTGCTAATCCGGCAAAGACATCGGTGAGTTCGCAACGTCGCGCGGTTTCGTGCGAAGCGACCAGCTGATAATTGCTGCGGCCGACTTGTTCGTAAAATCCGATGTCGGGCGCACCGCGCAGACTGCGGCGCTGGGTGTTCTCGTGAAAGATGCCACTGATAAAGAGTGAGTAATTTCCGACGTGGGCACGGAGCAGGAAAGTTTGCTCAGGTGTGGCGCGGGTGAGCGCGATGAGCATATCGGAAATGTATTCGTGGGCGCGGTTCTCAATCGTGCTTGGACTTTGGAGCTGATTCGCGCGCGAAAAAGTTTCGAGCAGCGAGCCGATGTAATCGCAGAGTTTGCGATCGCCGATGCCGGCCTGCTGCAGGACGTAGCGGGCGAGAACATAAAAATAGAATTGGGACGAGATGTGGAGATGTCCGGCGTTGGAAAGAATCGTTTCAACCAGGCGTGGATGATCGAGAATGGAATCCCGCGTTTCCGAGTCACTCAAAAGATCGACCAGTGAAACGCTGTCGCCACGGGAGCGGGCGAGAGTGCGGACGATGAAATCGAAATCCGCGGCGGTAAACCGTGCCCGACAATTTGCCCTAATCATCGCACCCTCCGTTCACCAGCATTGACGATGCCGCAGCCAAGTTTGTTCGAGGCGACGTTTATTTCGCTTCGAGTCGTTAGTCAAGAACGTCTCGCGACTGCGGATTCCCGAACTCCCAACGGATTTGCAAATGATCGGCCCCGCCTCATAATAAACGCGCTCTTTTCGGACCGATCAGCAGGATGTCGATCTTGCAAAAAAGGAAGGGTGGCTGAGTCCGGTTTAAGGCACTCGACTCGAAATCGAGCGTGGGGCAACCCACCGTGGGTTCGAATCCCACCCCTTCCGCCAGCTCTCGGGTTTTGTTCTGGTCGATACTCGGTCCGGATCTGTGCGTAG
>DASTJU010000154.1:0-8625 GCA_035716295.1 Chthoniobacterales bacterium
ACGCCTTCCTGCAAACAACCATCGCCCGCGAGACAGATGCAGTGCTGATCGAAAATGCGGTGCTCACTCGTGTTGAATCGCGCCGCCGCCATTTTCATCGCGACCGCTATCCCGACCGCGTTGCCGACGCCCTGCCCTAGCGGCCCGGTCGTGCATTCCACTCCAGGCGTCTCAAAAAATTCCGGGTGGCCCGGCGTTTTAGAATGTAACTGCCGGAAGCGTTTGATTTCCGACATCGGCAAATCGTAGCCGCTCATATGGAGCCAGGCGTAGAGAAACATGCTGCCGTGACCGGCCGAGAGAACAAAGTAATCGCGCCCGATCCAGCGCGGTTTATCAGGGTTGTGCTTTAGAACGTGACCATAAAGCACGGCTCCGATCTCGGCGCAGCCCAGCGGAAGGCCAAGATGTCCGGATTGGGACGCTTGAACCGCGTCCATGCAGAGACCGCGCGCTTCGGTGGCTGCGCGCGAGAGGGCTTCGATGTTCAAACTCATGACCAGAAGAGATAGTTTATGGTTTTAGATCAGAGATTGCGCAATCTCTTTCCAAAGTTATCGCTCCTCTAGGCAAAATTCGCCCAAGAATCCTCCTCGCAAGGCCCAGTTCGTCGGTTCGCTCCCGATGTTGAATAACTTGTGAATAAAAAGAGGCTTTTAGCCTGTTTTATTCACAGGATTTTGTGAATAAGAGCTTAATTTTCGAAGCTTCGCGGCCTAAGTTGTCGATCTTCGATGAAGTTGTCTGAAATGGCTGCGACTCTGCGGGAAATCGGCGTTTCGCCGGTGAAAAGTCTCGGCCAAAATTTTTTACATGATCGCAATCTCGCGAAATGGATCGTGGATCAAGCGAAGATCAGTCGGGAAGATCTTATCGTTGAGGTCGGTCCCGGTCTCGGCGCATTGACGGAACTTGCGCTGGCCAAAGGCGCGCGTGTTCTTGCGATCGAAAAAGACAAACGCCTGGCAACGTTTCTGCGCGAAAAATTTCAAGACGGCGCGCTTGAGATCGTGCACGGCGACGCGCTCGAATTTGATACGCGAATCTTGTTTGCGCAGCCTAAAGCAAAGTTGCTCGGGAATCTTCCGTACTACATTTCGAGTCAGCTGTTGATCAAGTTCCTGGAATATCCAAGTCCGATCTCGCTGTGGTTGTTCATGTTACAGAAGGAATTGGCGCGACGACTGGTAGCTGCACCCGCGACGAGCGATTACGGTGCGCTCACCTTGCTCGTCCAGTTGCGCTATCGCGTGGAATATTTACGCACTGTGCCGGCGAGTGTTTTTCTTCCGAAGCCGGAAGTGGACTCAGCGCTTGTGCGCGTCACGCCACGCGATCCGCGAGAGCTCCCAGCCTGCGATTACAATGTTTTCGCAGAACTGGTGCGGCGCGGATTTTCACAGCGACGCAAACAACTCGGCAAACTCATTCGCGAAAATATGCCCGATTGGGAAAATGCCGCTGTTAAGCTCGGCCTCAATCCAAAAGCCCGCGCGGAAGAGCTCTCGCTTGGACAATGGATTGCATTAACCAATTACATTGCACCGATTACTCCGGCTGGGGGTGGCGATGGACCAGAAGAGTCCTTTTCAGTGGTGGACGAGCGCGACCAGGTTATAGGGGCGGCTCCAAGGAGCCAAGTGCATGCGAATAACTTGCGGCACCGGGCAGTCCACCTGCTGATTTTCAACTCCGCCGGGGAGGTCTTTCTCCAAATGCGCTCCCGATGGAAAGATCGACATCCATTGGCCTGGGATTCGAGCGCGGCGGGGCATGTCAACGCCGGCGAAGAGTATGATCAAAGCGCCGCCCGCGAACTTCGCGAGGAACTTGGAATCAACACTCCGCTGGTAAGGATGGCGAAACTTTCAGCCTCAGAGCGGACCGGTTATGAATTCATTTGTCTCTACCGCGGATCGTACGATGGCGAGTTTCGGCTGGAGCCGAGCGAGATTGAAGCCGGCCGGCTCTTTCCACCACTGATCGTGGACGCCTGGATCAAGGCGCGGCCGCAAGAATTTGCGCCCGGATTCATTGAGTGCTGGAAAATCTGGCGCGAAGAAAATCCTTAACGCCGGCGCCGCCGCCGAGATGTCGATCTTGCGCCGCGTTTAGGCGCGCGACTCATTGCCGTGCGCTTGAATTTTCGCGCCGCCCGGCGGGCGCCTTCTTTTCCGCCGAAAAGTGAGTCGCTGAACATTCTGGTAACGGCATTTTTGCCACGCAAAAAATGCACCTGAAAGCCGTGCGTCTGTTTTTTCGCACGCGCCCTGGTATCAATGCGGCGAATATTCGGTTCCGAATCGGGATTAGATCGTCTTCGCATGGGCGTCTGCCTAACAACTACGTCAAACAACGCCGGAATCAACGAGTCGCGGTGGTTTTATCGCTGGAGAGCGGTTTTTCCGGCGGCGGCAAATTCCATCCCTGCCATTTTTTCCCATATTCATCGGCGGGCAGGAGGACATAGCACGGGTGTCGTGATGAGCGCATCCATACGATCATTTTAACAAGGTCCGGTTCGGCCATGGTCGTGCAACCGGTCGTGGCCCGGTTCACGCCGCGACGAATATGGAAAAAAATCGCACTGCCCGCGCCCGGCACGGGTGGATCGGAATTGTGCCGGATCTCGACCAGCCAATGATAGGCGAAATCTCCCGAGCGCATTTTTTCGTGGGTGTAATTGTCGGGCGGATTTTTCGGATCGATGACAATGTGGCGATTGTAATTTGAAGACCGCGGATCATCGCTCCAGACGTCCGCTTCCGTGACCTGATGATACGGGTAATCGCCGTTCGCCGGTAATTTGGCATCGTAACCAAAAACTTTACCGATCGCGAAAACTCCGGCCGGCGCGCGGCCGTCGCGTTCTTTTTTGTGCAAACCGGGCTCATCCTGGCCCGCGAGACCACTACCCCACGCCAGACCATTTTTGCCGAACAAGACCGGCACCGTGGCGGTAGTTGTGGTCCACTCCCCGCCCCGATGACGCTCGAACAATTGCAATTTCCCGCGCATCGAATTCCAGTCCGGTGCGATGGCAACGATCAGCTGGGAGCAATCCGCTGGAACACCATCGGCACCCGCGCTACCGGCCATAACAATCAGCAGAGCGCAAAACAAAATCCCTCGCAAAATCGACATAAACATTCGCAAATGTAGGCACACGGCTTATTGATTTCCTCGTTTGTCGTGAAAAAAATCTGGGCCGCTCTAATTCTCCTCGTTGCCGTCTTCATCAGCTATGCGCCCGCTGTACGCAACGGTTTTGTCTGGGACGACACCGCCCTGATTTTGCGGGATCCTCTGATCCGCAGTTGGCAACTGATACCGGAAGGCTTTAACCATTTCCTTTTCGTTGACGCGACGGCTTCAGATTTCTATCGACCAATCCAACGACTCAGTTACACGATCGACTACGCGGCTTTTGCTCTTCATCCCGGGCCGTACCACATCACCAGTCTCCTCTGGCACAGCTTAGCGGCGATAGCATTGCTCTTTTTCGGTGAAGAACTTCTCCTGGCCTTGGGGATCGAACGCCGCCGAAGCCAATTGATTGCGCTCGGCGCGGCGCTGGTTTGGGCGGTTCATCCAGTGCAAAGCGCAGCCGTCGTTTACATTTCCGGCCGGGCCGATCCACTTGCCGCTGCATTCGGATTTCTTGGTCTATTTTTGCTGCTTCGTGCGTCGCGCATGCTTGGTCCCCGCAAACTGCTGTTCTTTGTCGGGAGCGCGGCGGCACTTCTTTTAAGCGCATTAAGCAAAGAATCCGGCCTGATTTTTCCTGTAATCGGACTCACATTTTTTCTGTGGAGGAAAAATTGGGCGGATCTGTGGAAAATGATCGCAGTAACGGCTTTTATCGCCGCGAGCTACTTCAGTCTGCGCACCGGGGCCGAGCATAATCCCGCACCAAGGCTGAGCCCGCCACCTCCGTTGCTGGTCAGACCGATTATTGTCGCGCGCGCGGTCGCTGAATACGCCGGCTTGATCGTGTTTCCGCTGAACCTGCATATGGATCGCGATGTGGAAACGCAGCCGAGTGGGTTCAACGAAGCCAGCCTCGCGCACGCTGCCTGGCGCGAACTGCAAACGCTACTCGGTCTGATCTTAATCGCAGCGTTTTTTTATTGGATGTTGCGAGCGCGCAAACGTAATCCGGCGGTGTTTATCGCTCTTCTTTTCGCACTGACTGCCTATTTGCCGGTAAGCGGCGTTGTCGCTTTGAACGCAACCGTGGCGGAACATTGGATTTATTTTCCGAGCGCATTCCTTTTTCTGGCCGTCGCTCTGGAGGTTGCCGGATTGGAAGAAAAGCTGAAATCGCGGAGATCGACCATGGCCACTGCGCTGGCCGGACTGTTGGTGCTCTGGTTTGCATTTCTCGGTGCGCGCACGTTTGTGCGAACGCTCGATTGGAAAGATCAACGCACGTTTCTTGAGCGAACAATCGCCCACGGAGGCGATTCAGCCCGAATGCTCATCAACCTGGGTGGACTCGAGTTAACCGAAGGAAAATTAGAAGACGCCGCGGTCCATTTGCATGCTGCTTTGCAAAAGAAACCGGATCAACCGCTGGCCGTGATCAATCTTGCCGCGGTCGCTTTGAAACAAAATGACTTCAAGCTCGCGCGAGAATTACTTACGCGCGCGACGCAAATGCCGCTGGTGGACGCGGAGGCGCATCAACTATTGGCTGCTCTTGAGAACAAAGAGAGCGGAAAAGTCGATATGATGCGGATGCGTTTGGCGTCGCGGACGGGGCCGCCGAATTGGTCGATCGAGAAACGTTACATCCAATTACTGGACCAAACGGGCGGAACAGCAGCCGCGATCAATGAATTGCTGAGCTGTCTGCGACCCCAGTGGTACCGCGCCGAGAGCTGGAAGTTGTTGAGCGATCTCCACGCGAAACTCGGACATTCCAAGCAAGCAGCGGAAGCGCTCGCGCAGGCGCGCGCTTATGACGTTCATTTGCAAACGAACGCTCCGGAACCGGCAAATCTGAGCGCATCGCCGACCGCAAGTGCCTCACCGATCGCAAGCGCTTCACCAAGTGCAACGGCTTCGGCCGCTGCCAGCGCAAGCGCGTCGCCTACTAAAGCAACGCGCGGCGCAAACGCTAAGACTGGGACATCACCCGTTTCTCAACGGAAGAGCTCACATAAGAAAAGCAGCACTGAAGGCGCCACCGAAACGGCCCCAACGCCTGACGGAGAACAAGAATAACGATTTAGCGGCCTGATTGCGCCGCATTTTGCGAAAGCGGGAATGCCGAAAACATTCCCGCTTTTCTTTTTTAGATCGACATCAAACCGTCGCCGCTTCGACCCGCGCTGTGTCTCCGGGTAGATACTTTATTCCAACAAACCACGCTACGGCACCGATCAACATCACGACTGAGACGAAAAGAAAGGCGATCGTCATGTTCGTGTGGCCCGCGATAAAGCCAATGGTCGGAAACGCTGCCGCATCGCCAAAAAGGTGAATGATCAGGATATTAAGAGCAAAAGCGGACGCTCGCACTTTGGGAAGCGTGACGTTCGCAAGGGCAGTGTTTGACGGGCCGGTATTCAAGAACATGAAAAAGACCGAGGCAAACATCAGAAACCACGCCGCCGGAAATGGTGTAAACAGGAACACCACAAACAGCGGAAAGGCGATGACCATTCCCAGCGCTGAAACAAGAAAATAGGAACCTGGCCAACGCGTGCGGAAGCGGTCTCCGAGCCAGCCGCCCAGTAACGTGGAAGTCAATCCTGCCACCACAATAATCGCGCCGAAAAATTTCGTAGCTGACGCCGGCTGGCCGCGAAATTTCAGATACGCTGCAACCCAAAACCCGAGTCCACCGATCGCAAAAGTAAGCGCAGTTTGGGCGATACAATTGAGGGTGTAAGATCGCGTCCGAATGAGGGCGACGTAGTCTTCTAGACTGGCACGTTGCCGTTCCGGTCGCGTCACAGCGTGCGTACGCGGGTCGCGTTGGGTGAAACAAAACAGCCCGAGCAACAATCCGGGCGGAGTAACCAGATAGAACGCCCAGCGCCATCCGAGATGTTCACTAATCCAACCTCCAAGGACGTAGCCGAGTGCGCTCCCGACTGGAATTGCCGCGCAAAAGACAGCCATCACGCGTCCGCGAGTTTGCAGCGAAAAAAGATCGGCCAGCACTGTTGGCGCGGCCGGTCCATAACCACCCTCGCCGATTCCAACAAAGATGCGGGTGATCAAGAGAGCGCTAAATGTGGCAGCCAAACCCGACGCCCCGCTTGCCAAACTCCAAATTATTACCGCCGAGCCAATGATGATCCAGCGAGAGAACCGATCCGAGAGCCAACCCAAAGCGGGCGCGGCCAGCATATACGTCACAAGAAACGCCGTCCCTAACACTCCCGTAATCGCCATCGCATTGCGATCGCTTGTTACGAAGAATGTTTCCCGTATTTGTGGCTCGACGGCGGCCAGAACCTGCCGGTCGATATAATTGAAAAGATTGATTGAGAGCAGCAGGACCAATGCGGTCCAAGCTCCGGGAGGAGGACGGTCTCTTGCTTCCATCGCCAATTGCCGATTGGCAGATAGATGGCCGCGCCCTAATTGTAAATGATAAACACGATGTCTTTCACATCTGCCGCCGAGCGCGCCCTACATTTCTTCGGCCGACCCCTTGTTAGAATTTTTTATCGCGTCCACGCCCTCGGCCTCGAAAATTTGCCGGAAGGCGGCTTCCTCCTTTTACCCAATCACATCACCTGGGTCGATGCCCTCGTCCTCCAGTTCGCATGCCCCCGGCCAATTCGTTACATCGTCGATCAGGAATTTTATCAAAAGCCGATGCTGCGCTCATTGATGCGCGCGGTCGGTTGCATCCCGATTGACGCCCGCCATTCGCGTTCAGCCATTCGCGGGGCAGCCGAACAACTTGCCGCTGGCGAGATCGTTTGTCTTTTTCCCGAAGGCCAACTGACGCGCTCGGGAACATTGCTGCGGCTGCGGCGCGGCTATGAATTGATTGCTCAACACGCGAACGCTCCTGTCGTACCGGTTTGGCTCGATCGACTCTGGGGCTCCGTCTTCTCGTTTCAGGGAGGAAAGTTCTTTGCCAAATGGCCGAAGGAAATCCCATATCGGGTGACCGTCGCGTTTGGCCGACCGCTTGAGGCAAAGGCCGCTGACATCGCAACCGTGCGGGAGGAGCTGCTCAAACTGGGTGAGCTCTGCTACAGCCGCAGACCTTCGTTAGATCGACATCTGGCCGAAGAATGCGTTCGTGGATTGAAGCGCCGGCGTTTTTCAACCGCGGTCATCGACGGGATGGATAAGAGCGAATTGAGCCGCGCCAAATTACTCGGCGCGGCTGCGGCCCTGAGTCGTTTTCTCCGAAAAGAATTTCCCGATAAACGGATTGCGATTGTTTTGCCGGCTGGCAAAGGTTCGATGGTTGCCAATCTCGCTGTCGCTCTTGCCGGAAAAGTAGCGGTCGATTTGAATTTCACTGCTGGACGTAGCGCAAATGAGTCCGCCTGCAAACGGGCCGACCTGAGCGTTGCAATCTCGGCGACTCAGTTCATGGAACGGGTGAAGGATTTTCCATGGCCGCACCGCGTGCTGAAACTGGACGAATTAATGCCGCGGCTGAAATCGCGAATTCTTTTTTGGTGGATGATGTCGATCTTCGCCCCGACGCGGTTGCTTCTTCGATTGTTACAAGTCCCGAAGCGCGGCGGTCACGACGAAGCCGTCATTCTTTTTACGAGCGGCAGTTCCGGAGAACCCAAAGGCGTGGTTCTCTCTCATCGCAATATCGTCGGTAACGTTTCCCAATTTCGCGAGCTTCTCGACGCGAAAAAAGAAGATGCGATTCTCGCGTCGCTGCCGTTTTTTCACAGCTTCGGTTCGACCGTCACCCTTTGGTATCCCCTGATCGAAGGCGTCCGCATCGTCACCTATCCAAATCCGCTCGAAGTGACGAAGAACGCCGCGTTGATCGAGAAATACAAACTCACGTTTCTCCTAGCGACGCCAACTTTTCTTCGCGGTTATTTGCGCAAAGCCGAGCCGCAGCAACTCCGCAGTTTGTGGCTCGTTATCACTGGCGCAGAAAAACTTCCGCTCGATCTGGCAAAAGCATTCGAAGAGCGATTCCAACAGCGAGTGTTTGAAGGTTACGGACTGACCGAGACCTCGCCGGTGGTGAGCGTGAACTTGCCCGAGCCGCAACCAACCAAACCCGGCGAACAAGTTCAGCCGTCGAGTCGCCTGGGATCAGTGGGCAAAATGGCGCCCGGTATGGCCGCCGAAATTCGTGAGCCGGAGACCGATCGAAGACTTTCGTTGCATGAAACCGGAATGGTCTGGTTTCGCGGCGTAAATATTTTCGAAGGTTATCTGCATGATGAAAAACGCACCGCGGATGTTTTGCACGATGGCTGGTTCAAAACTGGCGACATCGGCCGGTTCGACGAAGATGGTTTTCTTTACATCGAAGGCCGGCTTTCACGTTTTTCAAAGATCGGCGGCGAAATGGTGCCACACGAAGCGGTCGAACAAAAAATCATCGAGTTACTTGGCTTTTCCGGGAAAGACGAACGCGTAATCGCGATCGTCGGGGTCCAGGACGAA
>DASTJU010000155.1:0-4820 GCA_035716295.1 Chthoniobacterales bacterium
GGACGACACTTTCATGGAAATCAAAACCGGCCTCCAACCCGGCGATGAAGTCATTTCCGGCAGCTACAGTGCGATCAGTCGCAAGCTCAAGGACGGTGCGAAGGTGGCTTACGACAAGGAAAGCACGAAGTAGAACGAATCGCGGGTGGATGCGATCTAACGATGGACGCGCGGCAATCAGTCAGACAACTCGGGCCCGTGGTCATCGACATTGAGAACATCACGAAGGATTACGTGATGGGCGAGGAAATCGTGCGCGCGCTGCGTGGCGTCTCGCTCCAAATTCGGCGCAACGAATATCTCGCCGTCATGGGTCCGAGCGGTAGTGGCAAATCGACGCTGATGAATATGCTCGGCTGTCTCGACACGCCGACGTCAGGCCATTACGAATTCAATGGCCGCAACGTCGCCGAGATGGACGACGACGAACTGGCCGCAATCCGGAATCGCGAGATCGGTTTTGTTTTTCAAACGTTCAACTTGCTCGCGCGCGCGACCAGTTTGCGCAACGTCGAGTTGCCTTTGATTTACGCCGGAATGGATCCAGAGAGTCGTGAGGAGCGCGCCACGCAGGCGCTGACCGATGTTGGTTTGGGTGATCGCATCCAGCATAAGCCTAACGAGTTGTCCGGCGGTCAACGGCAGCGCGTCGCAATCGCCCGGGCGCTGGTGAACAATCCGTCGATCATTTTGGCGGACGAACCAACCGGCAACCTCGATTCAAAAACCGGCGAGGAAATCATGGTGTTGCTCGAGGATCTTTATCAGCGCGGCCACACCATCATTTTGGTTACACACGAGCGCGACATTGCCGCCCACGCTCGTCGCACCATTCATCTGCGTGACGGCGTGGTCGAAAGCGACGAACAAACTTTTGTCCCGCGACTGGAAACGGTCGCCGCCAGCTAAGGTCGAGATGAAGCGTTTTCTCTACGAACTGGAAGAAAGCTGGAGAATCGCTTACGCCCAGATGCGATCGAACCTGACGCGGTCGACGCTCACCGCGCTTGGCGTCATCATCGGCATCGTCGCCGTCACACTAATGGGGACGGCGATCGGCGGAATCCAGGTCGGTTTCGATAAAAGCATGGCCGTCCTGGGAGATGACGTCCTGTATGTGACGCAGTGGCCGTGGAAACCGGTGGACGATTGGTGGAACTACCGGGACCGGAAAAAGATCCAGAACGAATACGCTGAGACGATCAATCGCATGATCGCGGCGAGCCCGAATTCGAACCTGATGGTCGCGGTGCCGACGTCGAGTCTGATGCGCTCAATTAAATACGGCGGAAACGAAGTCGAGAATGTCTTCACCCTTGGCACCACGTCCGATTTCACCGTCACATCGACCATCGACTGCAAGGAAGGCCGGTTCTTTAACGAAATCGAATCGCGTAGCGGCGCGCAAGTGGTGGTGATTGGTTACGATGTCGCGGACGTTCTGTTTCCGTCGGAGAGTCCCATCGACAAGTCCGTTCTCATTAGCGGCCACGCGTTCAAGGTGATTGGGGTAAATGCGCGCCAGGGAACATTCCTTGGATTGTTCAGCTGGGACTCGATGGTGGCGATGCCCTTGGCGGCCTTTAACAAATACTTCAACTTGAAAAACGAATTGGACGCGCGGGGAGAGAATCAAGGCGAATCGGACGTGCGAGTGAAGGTGAAGGACAAAACCAAACTGGTCGAGGCGAAGGATGAGTTGACCGGAATGATGCGGCGCGCGCGCGGTTTGCCGCCGGAAAAGAAAGAGGATTTCTCGATCAACGAACAGCAAGCGTTCAAAAGCACGCTTGATCCGGTGAAGAATACCATCGCCATTGCCGGACTTTTCATTACCGGTCTTTCGCTGTTCGTCGGCGCGATTGGCATCATGAACATTACGTTTGTCAGCGTGAAGGAGCGGACGAAAGAAATCGGAACGCGCAAAGCGCTCGGCGCGCGTCGTCGAACGATTCTGTTGCAGTTTCTGATCGAGTCGACCGCGCTGTGTCTGCTCGGCGGATTTATCGGCCTGGCGGTCGCTTATTTCATGTGCTTCGGAATCGGCAAAGCTTTCCCGTCGTTTCCGATTCAATTTTCGTTCGGGCTCGTTATCGCGAGCATGGTCGTATCGGTGCTGACCGGTTTAATCTCCGGTTTTGCGCCGGCTTGGTCGGCGTCGCGGTTAGACCCGGTCACTGCGCTTCGTTACGAATAGAGAACGACATGCGCTTCAGTGAAACGATAACGATGGCGCTGGGCTCGTTGGGCGTGAACAAACTGCGCTCCGGCCTGACGATGTTTGGGATCACCATCGGCGTTTTCTCGGTCATCTCGGTCATGACCGCGATTGGCGCGCTCCAATATTCAATTGAGAACGGACTCAGTTTTCTCGGTTCGAACATTTTTCAGTTCGCAAAGTATCCGGCCAACGTAAGCGCAGGCGGCAATGTGAAGAAAAAATATCAGAACCGCCGCAACATCACTTACCAGCAGGGACTTCATTACCAGAGATTGATGGAAGGAAACGCGCGAGAAATCTGCCTGAAATGTTTTGGCTACGAAGTCAAAGGCCAGGCAGTTTACAACGGAGTGAAGACAACGCCGAACCTACTTATGGTCGGCACGAATCGAAGTTTTCTAACCGCCAACGCTTACACCCTCGGATACGGTCGCAACCTGAATGACGAAGATGTCGATCTTGCCCGCAACGTGATCGTGGTCGGCAAGATGGTCGAGAAACGTCTGTTCCCGAATGAATCGCCCATCGGCAAGATGGTCCGCGTCAGTGGTCACACTTACACAATTGTCGGAATCCTAGCGGAAAAAGGAACGGCGTTTGGTCAAAGCCAGGACAATCTTTGCATCATGCCGATCACGCGCTTCTTCGAGGATTTCGGCTCGGCGAGACGCACGGTAAACATCGCGACCCAGGCGCCTTCGACCGAAACTTACAATGCAACGTTCGATAAAGCCGTTGGCGCGATGCGGATCGCGCGCGGTTTGCGCGCAGACCAGGAAAACGATTTCGAGATTTATTCCAACGACTCGCTCAAGAGCGCGTTCGTTTCCGTGGCCGGCATCGTCCGGGTCGGCGCATTTGTGATCAGTTTCATTGCGCTGGTCGCAGCGGGCATCGGAATCATGAACATCATGCTCGTGAGCGTGACCGAACGAACGAAAGAAATCGGCGTCCGTAAATCGATCGGTGCGCGAAGCAAAGACATCTTGCGACAATTTTTGACCGAGGCAGTTTTCATTTCGGAAGCCGGCGGGATCTTGGGAATCATTCTTGGAATAATCGTCGGCGATTTGCTGGCCGTCTGGCTGAAAGTGGATCTGATTTTTCCTTACGGCTGGGCGATCGCGGGACTGGTCGTTTGCTCGGTTATCGGCATCGGGTTCGGCCTTTATCCCGCATATCGCGCCGCCAGCCTGGATCCGATCGAAGCGCTGCGCTACGAATAGACTGAGAGTCGATTGCAGGGCATCGTGCCAGGGGCACGCAAACTGCGCCTGCTTCCCTTTGACCAGCTCTTTAGCTTTGTCGTACCCTAGAAATCTTGAGGTTTTGTCCAAGTGCCTGCTCGTCGTAAATCTGCCGCCGCGGATATCCCGCAACATAACATTCTTCTGCTCGAAGAGTACGACGCGCTGGCCGCAGCGATCAGCTCAGCGCTAAAAAAATTCGCGCCGCAACATGCTGGCTTAGTCGCCCGCTCCCTTACCGAAGCCGAAAAGCTGGCTTCCGATCGCGATCCCGAGCTCTTCATTGTGGATGTCGATCCACCGTGGGCTGGCCTGACGAATTTTCTGGAAAAAATGCGGGCGGCGCATCCGGACGCGCGAGCGCTCGTAATCGGCAGCGCGATCCCGGCCGCGATCGCCGCGGCGCGCGGAGCGTCCGGCGCGCTTCAGTTCGTTGAGAAGCCGTTTGACCTGGCCGCGTTCGGCGCCGCAGTCCAGGCCTTGCTCGGTCCGTGGCGGGAACAGGAAGGTCGCGGAACATTCGGCGCACTCGACGCGATCGACGTAGTGCTTTCACATTGCGCCGCCAATTCCAGCGTTATTCTCGATCTCCGCTCGGGAACGAGAACGGGCGAAATCCATATCGCCGGAGGCCACGTGTTGCATGCCGTCGCCGGCCGGCTCAAAGGCGAAGACGCGCTGCGCGAGACCCTGAACTGGTCGAAACCGCGCCTCGGCGAGAAAAAATTGTCCGGCTCTACTCGTCGAACAATCGCCAATTGGCAGGCGATCGTTGTCGAGACATTACGCGACGGCGCGACTGAGATTTCCGAACCGAGCAGAATGCCGGCGGAAACAACTCTGCCGACAACCGGAAAACGAATCGTCGCGATCGACGACACCGAGATGCTGTTAATTTTTGTCGAAGACATTCTCACGACGGCGGATCCGGAATTGCAAATCACCACTGCGCTCAGCGCGACCGAGGGATTGCGAGAGATCGAACGTGTGATTCCCGACCTCGTGCTGCTTGATTACAGCTTGCCGGATTTTAACGGAGATGAACTCTGCGAACGACTCCTCGAAAACGAGCAGACCGCGCGCGTCCCGGTGCTGATGATGTCCGGGCACGTTGCGGAAATGACTGCCGCCGCCGCGCGTCTGCCCAACATTGTGGCGAAAATTGAAAAGCCGTTTCTTTCGGACGCCTTTGTCGATCTTGTCCAACAAACACTTGAAGCCGAGCACACATTCGAAAAGCAAGCGGACGAGGAACAACTCGTGCCGACAGTCCTTTCCGAACCAACGCCACTGCCGCTGCCAGAAGAAATCATCCCAGCGCCTCGACGGCGCGCTCCCGCCACGCTCGCTCC
>DASTJU010000156.1:0-20027 GCA_035716295.1 Chthoniobacterales bacterium
GGCGAAATGGCGAAAGGGCGGTCGAGCTGGCAATTAGCGTCGCGCAGGGACCAGGCCGCGGTAACCCGACTGTTCTGCGAACGCTGGCGGTGGCTTATGCGGAGACCGGTCGATTCAGCGACGCGATTGAAACTGCGCAACAAGCAATCGAAATTGCGAAAGCAGCCGGCAACGAAGGTTTGGCTGTCGATCTCGAAAGAAACATCGCCGCGTATCGCTTAAACCAACCGATTCGCAGCGGACGTTGATCTACGAAATCCAGATCGTTTTCGCGTTCATGAACTCGCGAATTCCGGCGGCGCCGAGTTCGCGCCCAAAGCCGGAACGTTTCACGCCGCCGAAGGGCAATCGCGGGTCCGATGCTGACATCGCGTTGATGAAGACCATTCCTGATTCCAATTCAGACGCGAATAACTCCTGCTCGGTCGGATCGTTTGTCCACGCGCTTGCCGCCAAACCGTAGCGGTGATCATTCGCCAGATCGATCGCTTCCCCCGCGTCCCGCACCCGAAACACGGCCGCAACCGGCCCGAAAACTTCTTCACGAAAAGCGGGCGATTCTTTCGAAACATCGACAAGCACGGTTGGTTCGTAGAAAAATCCGGATCCTGAGATTCGATTCCCGCCAGTCAACAATTTCGCGCCGGCAGCGATCGACTTTTGCACCTGCTCGTCCACGCCTTTCAAAATCTGTTCGGTCGCGAGCGGACCGATCTCGGTCGTTTCCTCGAACGGGTCGCCAACTTTCAGTGTTCGCATTTGCTCCACGAATTGTTTTAAAAAGTCGTCGTAAATCTTATCGGCGATAAAAAATCGTTTCGCCGCAATGCACGATTGGCCGGTGTTGATCGTGCGCGCTTTGACTGCGGTACTCACCGCCAATCCAAAGTCGGCGCTCGGCATGACGATGAAGGGGTCGCTGCCGCCGAGCTCGAGCACGCTCTTTTTGATTTCGCGCGCGGCCACGCTCGCGACCGCGCTGCCAGCCTTTTCGCTTCCGGTGAGCGTGACCGCCTTAATTCGTGGATCGACAATCAGTTTTTCGACCTGGTTGGCTTCGATGAGCAGTGTCTGGAAAATTCCTTCGTCGAATCCGGCGCGACAGAACAATTGCTCAATCGCCAGGGCGCACTGCGGTACGTTGGCGGCGTGTTTGAGAAGTCCGACGTTGCCGGCCATCAAAGCGGGCGCGGCGAATCGGAACACCTGCCAGAACGGAAAATTCCACGGCATGATCGCCAGCACCGGTCCCATCGGCTCGTAATGAAGATAAGAGCGTCGCGCACCGGTTTGCACTGCTTCGTCTTCCAAAAAACGTTCGGCGTTCTCGGCGTAGTAACGACAGCCGGCCACGCATTTTTCGATCTCGGCGACGCTGTCGCGAAGCAATTTTCCCATTTCGAGCGTCATCGTGCGCGCGAGCTCGTTCTTTTCGCGTTCGAGCAAGGTCGCGACGCTCATCATCAATTGCGCGCGCTTTGGAAACGATTCCCGGCGATGTTGTTGAAAGGCGTGTTCGGTGCGCTTCAACCGTTTCTCGATCTCGACGTCGTTATGCGGCTTGAATTCCCTGAGCTTCTCGCCGGTAGCCGGATTAATCGACGCGATCGCCATGTCGATCTTATAAACGCAGTCCTTTTGGAATCAAAACGCGATCGAGCAAATCGAACAGCGATTGCACCAGCAACGCCAGGATCGCGGCCGGAACCGCGCCTTCCAGAATCGTCGCGTGATCGTTCAGGTTGAGGCCGCTCAGAATCGGTTCGCCGAGTCCGCCGGCGCCAATCAACGCCGCCAGGGTGGCGGTCCCGATATTGATCACGGCGCTTGTTTTGATTCCGGCGAGAATGGAACGCGAAGCCATCGGCAATTGAATTTGCCAAAGCTGCGCTGCCGGACTTAGCCCAAGCGCGATCGCCGATTCGCGCAACGCGCGCGGAATGTCCTGCAAACCGGTGGCGGTGTTGCGAACAATCGGGAGCAAGCCATAGAGAAAAAGCGCCGTGATCGCAGTGCGGACGCTGATTCCAAAAAATGGCAGCGGCACCAGGAGCGCCAGCAATGCAAGCGACGGAATCGTCTGCACAATTCCGGCAAAACCGAGAATGACGTGTCCAATCGCGCCGCCGCGACTTGCAAAAATCCCGAGCGGAATTCCAACCAAGACGGAAAGGAGGAGTGAGAACCCGGCCAGCTCGAGATGACGCCCGGTCCAGCGCGCGAGTTTGTGCGGGAAAGTTTCGCCAAATGCAGATGTCGATGTTGCATTGGGCTCAAAATATAAACTGGCTGCGCGCGCATAATCTTTTGTCCGCTCCGCTTCCGCGTTAAGCCGGATCATCTTCGCTTCATCGATTGTTCCTTCGAGTTTGCGCAGCGCGGAGGTCGCGGGTTCGGGAAGCGCGAACCTGAACAAGAAGACCGCTTTGTATTGCGGAAAAAATTGGCGGTCGTCCTCGAGCACAACCAGATCGTTCTCCGAAATCTTCGCGTCGGTCGAATAGGCGTCTTTCACATCGATCGAACCTTTGACGAGTGCCCCGTAACCGAGCGCATGATCGATCCCAATCACGTTTTGCGGATTCAATTGGTAATGCTGCAGCAATGGCTGCCATCCATCCTGACGATCCAAGAATTCGTGCGTCAGCCCAAACTTAAGTTCCGGATGATTTCTCAAATCGGTGATTGTGCGAAGACCAAGCTTCTCTGCGCGGCTTCGCAACATCACGAGCGCATAGGTATTGTTGAACCCGAGCGGTTCGGTCATGCCGATGCCGGCTTTGCCGAGCTCATTCGCGATTTGCTCGAACGTTAATTCATCACCGCGTTTCAAAATCTCCTGCGCGATCGTGCCCGTGTATTCCGGATAAATGTCGATTTGTCCGCTGCGGAGCGCTTCCCAAAGAATGATCGTCCCGCCCATTCCCTGGCGGTGCTCAGCTGAAATTCCGGCATCACTCAAACTGCGCCTCGCAATTTCGCCAAGAACATACGACTCAGTGAATTTTTTCGAGCCGACCACGACAGGTTTGGCAGGCAAAGAACCAGACGAAAAAATAAGGAAAACAGGAACACAGGAAAAAAGAAGCAGACGTCTGAAGGTTTCCTGTTTTCTTGCTTTCCTAATTCGATTCATAAAACAGCAAGGCTTCGTTGCGCGCTGATGAATTCGGAAACGAAGGGGCTCGCCGGTTTTTCGCGAAGATCGATGAGCGAACCTTGTTGAACGATCCGGCCTTCGTTGACGAGCACGATTTCGTCTCCGAGATACGCGGCTTCGGCCAGATCGTGCGTGACCAGGAGCGCCGTTTGCTGGAGGCGAGCGAAAATTTCCTTCAAATCTTTTTGCAACGCCGCGCGCACGAGCGGGTCGAGCGCGCCCAACGGTTCGTCGAGCAGGAGTAATTCAGGGGAGAGCATCAGCGCGCGCATCAAGCTCACGCGTTGACGCTGACCGCCGGAAAGTTCGAGCGGATATCGACCCAGGAGATTCTCGGGGAACCTCGTCAGCACGCAGAGTTCGCCAAGTCGCGCCCCCATTTCGTTGTCGGCGCGACCGAGATGACGGGCCATCAGCAGAATATTCCCGCGCGCTGTCAGATGCGGAAAGAGTCCGCCCTCCTGGATCACGTAACCGACGCGCCGCCGGACGATGTCGATCCCGCCTCCGCCGAGGCTCCGGCGGGCAGGCTTGTCGGCATTAATTTTCGCGCCGTCGAAAATGATTTCGCCGCTGTCGGGTTGGATCAAGCCGATGATCAAACGGAGCAGAGTTGACTTGCCACAACCACTTGGCCCGATGAGCACTGTCGTTTTACCGCGCTCAACCGAAAGATCGATCGTATGAACGGCGGCAGCGTCGCCGAACGTTTTTGAAACACCAGCCAGTTGAACCAGCGCGCTCACCGCGGCTAGTTTGCCACGGTGAAATAGAAAACGCCAAACCAGCGCGCCGCATCAGTCCAGACTTGCTCGAAATGAAAGCCGGCCTGGCGCCCAAGCTCGACAAATCCGGCGACCGTGTGCTTGTAGGAGTATTCGGTGAGAATTTCTTCGCCGGCGCGAAATTGAAATTCGCGGTCGCCGATGTGAACTGTTTGTTCGTTGTCGCTGATCAGGTAAATCTCGATCCGTCCCTCGGTTGAATTGTAGATGGCATGATGCTGCCAGCGATTTAGATCGAAGTCCCCTTCGAGCTCGCAATTGATCCGGGCGAAAAGGTTCTTGTTGAACTGCGCAGTCACACCGGCGTCGTCGTTGTAAGCGCGCTCGAGAACATCTCGATCTTTCTGAAGATCTACGCCAATCAGCAAACCGCCGCCGTCGCCGGCGAGCTCGACCATGCGGGCTAGGAACTCGCTGGCCGTTTCCGGTTCGAAATTACCAATGGTCGATCCCGGAAAATAAATCACGCTGCGCGACGAAAGGTGACGCGGCAGCGGCAATTCGAATGGTTCGAGATAATCAGCGCAGACCGGCAGGACTTGCAGGGCAGGAAACATTTCTCGAAATCGCGCGGACGATTTTTCAAGTTGCTCCTTCGAAATGTCGATTGGGACGTAAACGGCCGGATTGTGCAACTCTTCGAGCAGGATTCGTGTTTTTGTTCCGGCGCCAGTGCCGAGACCGATTAGTTCGACTTGCGGACCGAGCGCTTTTGCCATTTCCGTCCCGTGCAAACGCAGAATCTCGATCTCTGTTCGGGTAACGTAATATTCGGGCTGATCGCAGATTTGTTGGAATAACTGCGCGCCGCGCTCGTCGTAGAAAAACTTGTACGGCAGTCGCCGGGGAGATTTTGCAAGTCCGGCCAGGACTTCCTCGCGAAAGTTTTCTTTCGCGGCGGCAACAAGAGAAGTGTTTTCTTGATTCACGACAGGTCGCGCGCCAAACGGATCCCTGTGAATTGCCACCGTTTATCAGGTTGAAAGAAATTACGGTAAGTCTTGCGAATATGCGTGCGCGATGTCGCGCAAGAGCCGCCACGCAAAACGTATTGGTTGCACATGAACTTGCCGTTGTATTCGCCGAGCGCGCCCGGCCCGGCCTTATAACCCGGGTAAGGCGAGTAGGAACTCCGGGTCCATTCCCAAACGTCGCCAAACATTTGCCCGAGTTCTCCATCTCGCGGCGATTTGTGCAGCCTTGCCGGATGAAACCGCTCGCCCTCAACGAAACTGCCGTCGATGTCGATCTTCGCGGCCGCGTGTTCCCATTCAAATTCTGTTGGCAACCGCGCACCGGCCCAGTTCGCATAGGCGTCGGCTTCGAAATAACTCAGGTGTGTGACCGGTTCGTTAGGATCGATCTTGCGCAAACCGGACAAAGTGAAATACGACCATTCGCCGTCCCGCTCGATCCAATAAAGCGGCGCGCGCCAATTCTGCTCGTTGACCGTGGTTAAGCCTAACGACAGCCAAAATTCCGGGCGCGAATAAGCGTTGTCAGCGATGAACTCGAGATACTCGCGGTTAGTGACCAGTCGATCCGCGAGCGAGAAAGGCAGAACCAGGGCACGATGACGCGGTCCTTCATTGTCGTAAGCGAAACCGTTGCCGCCGTGCCCGATCTCAACCGTTGCTTCATCGAACTCGACAAACTTCAACGGGTTGATGTCGATCTTATCGGTTTCGGCGTTGCGTTGACGAAAGACCGGGTAAAGCGGGTTTTGCGCGAAGACATGCTTGATGTCGGTGATGAGCAATTCCTGATGTTGTTGCTCGTGATGAATTCCAAGGGTCAGAATCGGTTCGATCTCGTGAAACAATCCCTCGTCGGCATTGGAAATCAGATCATCAATATCTGAATCGACCGAGATGCGATATTTCTTCGCTTCTTCAACCGTTGGCCGCGAGATCAGTCCACGGAGGTCGCGGCGATGCATGGCGCCGGCGGCGTTGTAGTAAGAGTTGAACAGATAAGCGTACTCCGGAACCGCGTCGTGGTAGCCCGGCATCCATTTCTTCAAGATGAAGGTCTCGAAAAACCAGGTGGTGTGCGCGAGGTGCCATTTTGTCGGGCTGACATCCGCCATCGATTGCACGACGCAATCTTCGGGAGCGAGATTTCCGGCCAATCTGGCCGTGAAATTCCGGACTTCGTGAAAGCGCGCGAGCAGGCTCTCCGCCCGCGAAAGCTTTTTCGCGGCCGCAGTTCTATTTACCGTTGCGACCGCGGTTTGATTCAAGTAATTCCGCCCTCCCGCTTGAGTTCTTCCTTGCGCGCTTCGACCATTTGATCGTGGGCGGCCTCCTCCCTGCCGTCGCTGACGAGATGTTCAGCTACCGTCTCTTCTTCGTCGTCGATCCCGGAACGGGGCACACGGTGGCCGCGGTCGTTCGGAGTGATTGCCCACTCTTCGGTGACTTCCGAGTTGTCCGGCGTCTCTTCCGGCGGTTCGTTATTTTCCGTACCCATCAATTCCTGGCGCGCCTGGCTCCAGTCCGCGTCGGTAAATGCGTCGGCATCGCGCTCGTCGATCATCGCAATCTCGCGCGCGCGTCGCTCGATGTCTTCAGGGGACGGAACTCCCATTCCGTTGCCATGAAGCTCGATTTTTCCACTACTCGGTTTCTTTTCCTTCATACACTTGAATTACGAAAACCGAATCAGGTCTACGTGCAAAAAGTTACAGCCGCAAACTTCGGCAGGAAAGAGGATTTTGCTCGAAGCGCATTTCGGAAATAATGGGTGCCTGATGGACGAGTGCAAAATGCTCCGGCTGAAAAATGGCGGCGAACTCGCTTATGCCGAGTACGGCAGCGCTACAGGCACACCCGTTTTCTTTTTTCACGGTTGGCCGAGCTCGCGGACAATGGCGCAGCTGACCGACAACGCCGCGCGGGAGCTGGGCGTCAAAATTATCTCAGCTGATCGCCCCGGGATTCGCGATTCCAGTTTCCAGCCGAAGCGTAAACTGGTCGATTGGCCGCAAATCGTTAAGCAGTTGGCGGATCACCTGGGGATTCAACATTTTCGAATCCTCGCGATCTCGGGCGGCGCTCCTTACGCCTACGCCGCCGCGTGGAAAATTCCCGAGCGAGTGCTGGCCGTCGCGATTGCAAGTGGCGCTCCGCCGATTGTCGATCTTGGGGATCATTCGGGATTGCTGTCGCTTTACCGCCGGTTGCTCTGGCTCTATCGCCATTCGCCCCAAGCGCTTCGGGCGCTTTTTTATCTGGCAGGCGCAATTGCGAGAATTCGTCCGCCAGTCCGTTTTCGCCCGCTCATGTTGAAGCTTCTGCAATTACAACCGTGCGACGCGAGGTCACTGGAAGACTCGGTCGCATTTGAGGCATGTTTCGAAAGTCAACGCCATGCTTGGCAAGCTTCGGTGAAAGGGCTTACTACCGACGCGGAAATCTTTGCCGCGCCATGGGGATTCCGCCTGGAAGATGTCGACGTTCCGGTGCATCTGTGGCACGGGACGAAAGATCGCGCCTTTTCTACTGGCGTGGCCGAATACGTCGCGGCGCGACTTCCCAATTGCAAAGCACGGTTCGTGGAGGGCGAAGGCCATTATTCGCTCCCGATCCGGCACATGCGCGAAATCCTGGCGGATTTGATCGTGGTCTAGCTCCCTCTACAGTTCAGGGTGGAAGATTTTACTGGAGGCGCAATTCACGATCAGCCGGCGCGGCGGGTTTGGACGGTCGATGCGCCGTTCGACGCGCGAGTCAAAGATCTGGTTCGTGATTGGGGCGCAAACAAAAATCCAGAACTGGTCGAGGAAATGATTGTGACCGCGCTGAAAATGGCGCGGGACGAGATGGGCGTGGCCGATCTCAAGCTCATTAATCGTTCGCTCAAAGAAATGCGATATGCCGCTAAAGTCTTCGCGCGCTATTCGCATTTTCGAAAAGTTGTGGTGTTTGGTTCGGCTCGTGTTTCTCCAGACGCGGCGGAATCGAAGGTGGCGGAAGGGTTCGCGCGGACAATGGTGTCGCACGATTACATGGTCATCACCGGCGGCGGGGAGGGGATCATGGGCGCGGCCCAGCGGGGTGCGGGCCGGGACCGCAGTTTTGGTCTCAACATTCGTCTGCCATTCGAACAGCAAGCCAACGAAATAATCGAAGGCGACCCGAAGTTGATCAATTTCAATTACTTTTTTGATCGCAAACTCAACTTCGTTAAGGAGTCCCACGCGTTCGCGCTTTTTCCGGGCGGTTTCGGAACGATGGACGAAACGTTCGAGATCCTCACTCTGATGCAGACGGGCAAGGCACGGATTATTCCGATTGTGCTGCTCGATCGGCCCGGCGGCACTTATTGGGAGACGTGGATGAAATTTTTAACCGAGCATTTGTTTAAACTCGGCCTGGTTTCTTCCGAAGACTTTTCGTTCTTCAAGATCACCCGCGATGTCGACGAAGCGGTGCGCGAGATCCTTCAGTTCTACAAAATCTATCATTCCGCGCGCTGGGTGGGAGAACAGTTGGTATTGCGGATTTGCCAGCCGTTATCGAAAAGCGCGGTGGCCGACTTGAATAAAAATTTCACGGACCTCATTCGCGAAGGTGCGATTGTTCAGGGGAACGCGTTGCGGCAGGAAAAGAACGAACCCGAAATCTGGAACCTGCCGCGGCTGATCTTGGCCCCGTATCGAAACAACTTCGGCCGGTTTCGGCAGTTGATCGACGCGATCAACGCCTCGTCAGTCGGGTAAAATCGGTTCCGGGCTTGCCATTGGCGCCAGTGGCGCACTTTCGGCGCGGCTAGCAGCTCGAACGCGGCGCTTCTTGTTTGCTTCAACCAAGGCAAGATCGACATCAAGCTTGGCGCGCATCATTCGATCGAAGCAGAAATGTTCTCGCGCATAACGGAGACCGTTCTCAGCGCAGCGCGCGGCCAGATTTGCGTCCGAGAGAAAAAGCAGAATGGCCGTGGCGAGCGCGTTGCTGTCGTTTGGTTGCACGATCAATCCGTTTTCACCGTGAACGATGATCTCCGGAACATCGCCGACGCGCGTGGCGACCACCGGTCGGCCGCTGGCGAAAGCTTCGCGCAGGACAATGGGCGACGCTTCAGTGTGACGCGAAGCGATCACGACCATGTTCGCGGCCGCCAGAATGTCCGGCGTGTCCCAGCGGTATCCCATCATCAGAACGTTGCCGTTGAGACCAGCGCGGTCGATTGCCTTTCGAACCCATTTTTCCCGGCTTCGGCCGCCAGTTGCTTCGCCGACAAAGACAAAATGCGCATCCGGTCGCTGGTGACGCACGATCCGCGCGGCTTCCACTAAATTGAACTGTCCTTTATCGGGCCGAATCATGCCGATGTTGGCGATGATCGGTGTTTCGGCTGAAAGCCCGACTTCGCGCCGGAATTTCATCGGGTCGCGCGTCGGCGAAAACTTCTCGAGATCGACCGCCGACCCGATGACCTCAATTTTTTCAGGCGCGATTCCGTATTGCTCGATGAATTCTTTTTTAATGACTTGGGCGTCGGCGACGATCTTTGCGCAGCCGTGCCGATAGATGAAGGCGCGGTTCTTCTTGCCAAGCGGATCGGTGATGCAGCGGGCGCGCGTCACCGGCCAACCGCAGAGAAAGAGCGGCAGGCAGAGCCAGTGGTCTTTTGAACTGTAGCTCTTGATCAGGTCAACGCGATTGCGGTGGCAGAACAGCCAGATGCGAAATGAAACCAGCGGATTGATGCGGTGCTTGAGTGACATCGGGATCACCGGAGTGCCGAGCTCGCGTGCCTTGGTCATCACTTCACTGGTCGGATCGCAGATGAGCCAGGCGCGGTGGCCGTTTGCGTTCAGCCAATTGATTTCGAGACAGGTGCGATATTCCTGTCCGCCCCAACTGCCGCTGCTCTCGAGATGAAGTAAATTCACGCGGGTTTGTCGACCTTTTCGCCAGTCTGACCAACCTTTTCTCGTTTTTCGAGAATATAATCGTGGATTGTATTGACGGTCCGAAGGGCCTTCCCAGCCACCTCCGAGTTCGGGACCCCAACCCCGAACGTTTTTTCCATACTGACCACGAGCTCGAGGGCGTCGATCGAGTCCAGTCCGAGCCCGTTCGGGCCGAAAAGAGGCAAATCGTCGCCGATTTGGTCCGGCGTGGTCTGCAGCATCAAGTTCTTGACCAGCATCTCTTTAATGCGCGGGCGTAGGTCGACATCGGACATAAATGAAGCGCGCGAAATTGTCGTAAAGTTCAGGCTGGGTCAAACAAGATCGACATGGAGGGCGCAGCGCCGTCGGCCCCTTTTGATATGTTTGGGACACGACAGCGCGTGTCCCCTCCACACTAAACCGGCTTGGTTTGGTCGCCGGGCGTAGGGGCCTGGTTCGGATCGGGGCGAGCGGCGCCACCTGCTGGAGCGTCAGTTCGAGCAACTGTCGATGCCGGTGGCAAATTTCCCTTCGCATTGGTTTGATCCGCTTTGTGTAGCTCGTCCGTAAACTCGTCCTTGGCCTTTTGAAATTCTTTGATCGCCTGACCCATTCCGCGTGCGAGCTCTGGTAATTTTTTGGCGCCAAATAGCAGCAGGATGACCAGGAGAATGATCAGTAAATCGCCGCCGGAAAACAAGTTGGTCAGACTGGCAAGGACGCTCATGGTCGGTGCAACATTCAGACCCGTTGCCCTAACTTGCAAGGCAATTTGGGAAGGCCATTTGTCGAGAGGTCGCCTGGGTCCCGGTGTCTTGTGATTTCGCGCAGGGAGCGTAACTTTGTCGATGCAACGTTACCGGGCATTTACGTTGATCGAGATCATCATCGCGGTCGCGATCTTGACGGTGATACTTTTGATGGCAGTGCCCAGTCTGAGCGGAGTTTTCGCCGACAGAAAACTCCGCGTGTCGTTGGACGGATTTAACAATCTGGTTCGAGAGGCGCAGGAACGAAGCGTCTCCGAGCACCGCGCTTACCTCATCGTTTGGGGCGACAAAGAAGTGATTGTGCAACCGGAGGTGTTCGCCAAAGGCGAAGAAAAAAAAGCGGTGGCAACCTTCGCTTTGGAACATGGAACGGTATTGACGCTCACTCTGCCGGCTGCGCTTAGCGCGAAGCCCGCGGGCGAATGGATTTTTTGGCCGACGGGTACATGCGAGCCCGCAATCGTTCGCTTCGTCGGAAGAGGTGGGACGTGGACGGCAAATTATTCGCCGCTCACAGGCCACGGCGAGTTGGCAAACTATGCGGCGAAGTAGAAAAGGTTTCGCGCTTTATGAAGTGCTGATGGGCCTGGCGATCTTCGCCCTCGGCGTGCTTGCGCTTGGTCGCGCGGTGCAAAATTGCCTCAATGCCAGCACCCTCAACGCGGAAGAAAATCGCGTGCGGCAAATTTTATCAAATCGAATGGCCGAAGTGCAGGCCACGCCCGGATTTCCCGATCCAGCGAAGGAATTCAATATCGACAGCGGTTATGGCATCGTGAAGCTGATCCAGAAAAGCGCGCCGGCTGAATTGGAGGAGGACAATGGAACTCAGCTCGCCGGTGTGAATCGAGTCGTGCTCACGGCAAGATGGAAGCGCGGTGGCGCGGAGCAATCGCAGCAAATCGAATTCTATGTTTATCGTCCCGGTTAATCGCCGCCGCGGCTTTACATTGCTGGAGATCATCATGGCCGTGGCGATTTTGGCCACGATGGCATTGGCGATCTATCGTTTTGTTCAAGCGAACCTGGTCGCGATCCGGCTTTCTTCCGAAACGCTCGCGGTCGAAGCCCGTTATGACGGTCTGCGCGAAGTGCTCGCGGCCCAATGGCAGAGTCTGCCTCCCGGAAAAGGCGCAATGATGGGCGACGCCTTCAAGTTGAACGATCGCGAGCGCGACGAGATCCGATGGACTTGCAGCGCGGGCCCGGGTTTGATGACGCGGTACGCTGCGGGGGATTTTGTGGTCGCGTTGCGGTTGCAATCGGAAAAGAAAGATGGCGACCGGCTCGATCTCGGATTTTTGCGAAAACCGAAAGGCGATTCGGCGGTGACCAATGCGAACGAAAGTTGGATTCCATTAATCGAGAACGTGCGCAGTCTACAGGTTCGTTACTTTGACGTGCGCTTGAATGTTTGGGTGGAACGCTGGACGGACACCGGCACGTTGCCGCGACTCGTAAAAGTGATCGTCGGCCGCTCCGATGCGGCGGTGCCCTGGGAAGCGATCATTCCTCTTGGCCGGAGCCCGATGTGACGATGTTGATCTTATGAGGATGGCGATCTCAACCAGACCTCAGAGGCCAGAGGTCAGAAGTCAGAATGCAAAATCTGGCGCGGCGATCATTCTCGCGCTTTGGGCGCTCTTTTTGTTGAGCGCGCTGGTTATTTCGTGGGCGCTCGATATCGATTCTCGGTTGTCGCTTTCGAGTGACGGAACTCGAATGTTGAAGGCCGAAGCGGTGGCGTGTTCCGGCGCGGAAGTGGCGCTGCATCCGGCAGTCCAGCCTGGTTCATCAAATCTCAGCGGCGAATTGGACAATGGCGCGAGTTACCAAGCGCGGCTCAGCGGGGAGGGCGGTCGTTTGAATCTGAACTGGCTGGTCGCGGGCGAAGATCCGGATCGAATGGAAATTTTGCGGCGATATCTCGAGAATAAAGGAATCGATCTCAATGAACGTGAGACGATGGTTGATTCGCTGCTTGACTGGGTGGAACCGAACACCGGTTTGCATCACTTGAACGCTCCGCCGGAAAGCGACGATTATCATCCGCCGCACAGTTTGCTAACGCGCATTGACGAGTTGAAAAAAGTCGCCGGATGGTCCGAGTTCACCAACACGCCCGGCTGGGAAGATGAATTTACTCTCAACAGCAGCGGTCCGGTGGATCTTGCGTGGGCCTCGCGCGATGTCTTGCTCTCTTTGCCGGGATTGACGCCGGAAGTAGTGGATCGGTTCTTGCAGTTGCGCCAAGGGCCGGATGGAATCGATGGCACTGAAGACGACATGCAACTGAAAGGAATCGACGAAGCCCGCGTCGCGCTCGGATTGAACGAAGAACAATTCAAACAACTCAACGGACTCGTTGGGTTCAAGGACCCGGTGTTGCGTGTCGTCAGCGTCGGAACGGCCGGGAAAGCCAAACGCACGGTGCAAATGGTGTTTCGGCGGGTTGGCATGGTTCCTCAGCTCATTACCTGGAAGGAGTTTTAGTCATCGAGCCGACGTCGACACCTGTTTTCATCACTCCGACCGCGCACGGATGGAATCTTTTGCGCGCGCGTGATGGCGACGGTTCGTGGAATGTGCGCTTGCTCCGCACGCTCGATGAAGCCGTGCCGCTCGTTTCCGCCGAGGACAACCTGGTTTTGAGTTTGCCAGTCGACGCTGTTCTCGCGCAGCGATTTCGCCTGCCGACTGTCGATCCAACGGAATTTCCGGAGATGGTCCGAATTCAAATCGAGAAAGCGCTTCCATTTTCAGCAGAGGAAGTCACGAGCGACTTCGAATTGATCGAGCAAAACGAAACCGGGAGCGTCATTTCGGCAATTGTGGTGAGGAATGAGCGGTTGGCTGAAATCGCCGCGCCCCTGCTCGATAAAGGCATCATCCCGCGCCAGGTCACCGTTTACGCTGCGCAACGCGCGACGACCCATGCCCCCGAAGGCCGGGCGCTCTTGATTTATCCTGAAGGCGAAAGGCTGGTCTCAGCCGTCACCGAAAATGGCAAGGTCAGTTTTGCCCGTACGCTCGACGGGATCGCGCCGGAACAACTCCAAATGGAACTGCCCCAACTGGCGATGAGCGCGGAGCTCCAGGGCATCAACACTTCGTTTCGAAATATTTTGCTCGATGAAAGTTGTTACGAGCTGCGCGACACCGTCCAGGGAATTTTGTCGAGCCCGACTGAGCTTGTGGGAATCGAGATGCCTCCGGCGTCGGTCAAACTCAATCTCTTGCCGGATAGTTGGCGACAACGCCGGGTCCAACTCGTTAAGCGCGGCGAATGGCAGAAGCGATTGGTGCTGGCTGGTGGCGCCTACGTCGGGATCTTTCTTCTCTTTTTACTTTATCTTGGCTACACCCGTTTCGCGATCGCACGACTTGATCGATTGATCGCACGCGACGCGCCGTCGACCCAATTCATTCGCGAGACCGAAGCCAATTGGAAAGCGCTCGCACCGGCGATCGACTCCCGCTTCTACCCGGTCGAGATTCTATTGCACCTTTACGAAAGTTTGCCGTCGGCCGACGTGCGCATCACGGCTTACAATCAGTCTGCGCGCCAGATTTCGATCGACGGCGAGGCGAACACAGCCGCGCTGGCTTTTCAATTCGCGGAGAAAATAAAAAAGCACTCCGCCTTGCAGAACTTCCGGTTCGACATGGCGGCGCCGCGAATCTTGGCAAATAATCACGCCCAATTCCGCCTGGAGGGAAAACCGCGATGATGGCGAAATTGACAGCGACCTATCAGCGAATGAGCCAGCGCGAGCGCATCATGACGCTCGCTGTCGCGGGCATTTTGTTCCTGCTCATCAACATTTTCATTTGGCGCTGGCTTTTAGGAACGATTAGCGGCTCACGGAATGCGCTGGCCGCCCGTAAAGCCAACCGCTCGGAGCAAACCGTTTATTTGAGAGAGCGCGAGCTTTGGGCCAAGCGGGACCAATGGCTCCAGAAAACTCAGCCCACGCTCAAAGGCGCGGAGGAAGCCTCTACTTTGCTCGATCAACTCAAACAAATCGCCGGCAAATACAACATTGTCATCGAGAACCCGGCCATCGGCACCGGTGAGACCACCCCGAATCATCAAGCGGTTTTCGCTTCCATTGAGACCAGCAGTCACTGGCCCGAGCTGGTTCATTTTCTTTCCGACGTTCAACAACCGGACGTCTTCATTGTCTTTGAAAGTGTGAACCTCGCCATTGATGGCAGCGACGCGACGATGATGCGTGGCAAATTCAAGATCGCGCGCTGGTTTGCGCCGGCGCAGCGCAAGAAAAACTGAGGCATGAAAACTTATCGAATATGGATGTCGATCCTTGCGGTAATGGCCGCTGTCTCCGCAGGTGCGGCCGACGATTTGCCGCAGCGATTAAATTTCGATCGCTACAAGGGAATGCTGGATCATTCGCCGTTCGCTGTTGCCAGCGCGGTGGTCGCGCCCGCGGCCACGCCGAATTTCGCGAAAGATCTTTATGTCGCCAACGCCGCGAAATCGCCGGACTGCGACATGGTTACAATCGCGTCGACGGCTGACAAGGAGTTCAAAAAATATCTGACGACGTGTGGGCCAGTCGACGGTTACGCAATCGCGAACATCCAATGGTCGGACAAAGTGGGCGAAACCAAGGTCGCGATCAGCAAAGACGGGCAATTCGCGACACTCGGTTTCAACCAGGCACTAGTCACAGCACCGTTACCGAACAAACCGGCACCAGGCGTTGTCCCGCAACCCCCGCCGCCGCAGCCTGGTTTTCAGAGACCGGGTCAAAATCCCGGCGTGGTCGCGCCGACACCACATGTGCGCGGCACTATTCAGCGAAATCCCCAACCGCAATCGCCGCAACAGATCGCACCGCCGCCGCCCGCTGACCAGTAACCGCTTCCCCAGTCTTAAGAACCGTTATTCGCCCCAGTCGTCGTCTGCCGTGTCCGGCAGGCGATCCGGCCCAGCCGAATAGAGATCGTATTTGTCGGGATGTTTAATTCCGGGGCAGCGATAAATGTAAACCAAACCCCAGGGATCTTTCGGAAGCTCTTTAAAGAATGGATACCATCGATTTGGTCTTGGTTCGGTGTCAGCCTGGGTCACGAGCGCCTGCAAGCCCTGCTCGGTTGTCGGATAAAAACCGTTCATCGCTTCGTACTGCATCAATTGAGTACCGATCGCTTGGACATCAGCCCGGACCGCGGTGGTTTTTGCGAACCCTGTTGGATTGCCCATTTTTGAGATCGCGAGGCCGAGCAAAATCACGATGATGCTGACCACGATCATGATCTCGAGCAGGGTAAAGCCGGATTGATTCGTTCGTTTAATCATTGGTGACTAGCACAGACATCTAAGCCCGGGTTCCGGTTCAATTAACTCCGAAAGCTTTCGGAGTTAATGGTCGCCTTGTAGAAGATAATCGGATTTTTCCCAAAGATATTTTAGTTGTACTTGCGTCCCGCGGATCGCCGATGTCGATGTAGCGGAACCGCTCGTGATAATCATATCGTTCGTGCCGACTTTCAAGTTGCTGACGGGAATCAGTTTCTGGGCGCGGAGCCAGCCGGTGTATTGAAAGCGCATTTCTTTCAGCAACGACTCCATTTTGCCGCGATAACCGGGATCGGCCAGTTCCGGCAACGTGAGCGTTGCAGGTCCGACGTCTTCGCCGTTGACGTAAACTTCCGGCGGCGAGTCGACTCGAGGGCTTGCCACTTCGAACGTTAACAAGGCGAGCAGCGGCTGCGATTCAATCCCAAACTGAAAGACGGCGCCTTGTTGCGGGTCGGATCCGATCCGGATCGTCTCGCTCGCCAGTGTCGCGGTAACAGTTCCGAAATTTTCCAGGTCCTGCTCGGGCGAGTGCAACGGCGGCAGCGATGAAAACGGCTCGGGAATAATGTCGCGATGTTCAGCGTTGACCGGATGGACAACTTCACTGCTCGTCATCCAATCGAGAAACACGCCGCGAATAGTTTTGCCGTCGCCGGGGACTTCGATGTCGAGTGTGGAAATGCCGGTCATCGGAATCATGACCGAATCCGAGCTCGGCAATTCCACACCTGAACCAAGTTCGCCCGATCGCAAAACTTGGGAGCCCGATTCATCCCACGCTACCAGTTCCGGTCGCGCGTTTGCGTTATCATCGAAGAACAGCCGAAAGAACATGACCTGAAGATCGCCGGCCGGGCGTCCCACCCGGATCCGAAAAACGGACCTGGGCGTGCCGTCGGCGCCGGTAGTGGAAGTCATGTTGACCGCTTCGACCCAGCTGGGAGCGCTTTGCGGGCGCGAGGCCGCCGATGGATGCTGGCGCAAATCAATCCATGCATTTTCCGCGGTGCTTTGTGCAACTGTGCCGCTTTCTTTGCGCGGCAAACCATCGCTAAAAGCTTCCTGAGCGAGAGCGGAAGACGTTGCGCCGATCAACCAAAAAAACGCAACGATGCGAGCCAGCATTTGGCTGCGAACATTATCTTAGTGCGGCCGAAACTGCAAGCTATGTGTCGCTTCAAACACCGCCGAAAGAATACTGTAAACAACAAGCCCCACGATCAACGCAATCACGAGAATGATCACCGGCGGGATCAATTGTGAAATGATCGCGACGTTCCGGTCGAGCTCGCGCTCATAAACATCGGCGATCGTTTGCATCGTTTCTCCGAAGCGTCCCGTCTGTTCGCCCACCGCCATCATGTCGGTCATCAAGTCCGGAAAAATATGCTGTGAACTCAACGCCGCGGAAAGTGTTGCCCCGTCAATCACTGCGCGGCGGGTCTCCGCGATTTTCAATTCAAGATAACGATTGCCGGCGATCTCGCTTACCAAATCGAGCGCGCGAAGGAGAGGAACCCCGTTTTGAATCAGCGTGCCGAGGGTGCGTGAAAATTGCGCGTAATAACGATGGCGAATCACGCGACCGTAACCGGGGATCGATAATCGAAAACGGTCCCACGTCAGTCGTCCTTCTTCCGTCCGGACGAACGCGCGAAAACCAACGCTCGCGCCAATCGCGATCAGGATTGCTAACCACCAGTAGGTCGTAATCGCATGGTGAAGCTGCATCAGAATGCGCGTGGGCAGTGGAAGCGCGCCGCCGATTTGCGCCATGAAGCCGGTCAGCTGCGGCACCATGTAAGTAATGAAGATTGTGATCAGCACCGCGCCGGCGACGGCGAGAAACGCCGGATAGATCAATGCCTGCTGGACGCGATCGCGCAGGTCTTTTGCCTGCGTCAAATGTTTCACCAGCCGGTGCAAAATCTCCGGGAGCGCGCCGCTGGCTTCACCGGCCGCGACCAGATTGACGTAGAGCGGTGGGAAAATTTTAGAAAACTCGCGCAGAGCCTGCGAAAAACTTCGGCCGTCGACCAGCGCTTGATGCAACGTGCGCGTCATCTGCTGCACTCGCGATTGCTTGAGCCGTTTTTCCAAGATCGACAATCCTTCGTCCAACGTCATCCCGGCTTGAAGCAAATGGGCGAGCTGCTCGGTAAAAATGAGGAGCTGGTTGTGGGGAATTTTCAGGTTCTGCGTTTGTGCGGGCGGAGCGGCGGCTGATTCTTTCTTGTTAGCACTGACTGGCGGCGCGCCCACCACTTCGATCCGAATCGGAATGCAACGCTTTTGCTCGATCTGGTGAATGGCGATCGCACGATCGGCGCAGTCCAAAACTCCCTCGACTAATTCGCCCTGAGCGGTGCGCGCGCGGTAGGAAAACTGAGGCATCGGACGGGAAACTAGTTCGAAATCCGAAATGCGAAAGTGGGCCCCTCAACTCACAAAACGTTGGACAACCCGATTTTTGCTGATTAATGTCCGCGCGATTTGAGCATGCAGCGAACTTCGGTTGTTCCTGTCTTCAACGTGCATGCTGTCTCGATATCCAGATCGGATGTAGCGACTCCCTGTTTCAGCGCTCACCGCATTCTCGCTTTTTCGATCGGCCGGTGGCGCTTCGCCCATTGAGCCAGGGCCGCGGAATTCGAATTTCTATGGCACAGATGATGCAGAGAAAAACAGCAATATGAAACCGTTCGCCCTCGGCGTCCTGCTGGGGCTTGCACTGACAGTGCAAGCGTTCGCGATCATCCGCCCGCCTTACCCGGCGAGGCCGATGCCGCCGCATCACGGTCACTTTATTGTGATCGGCGATGACGCGAAACCAGGACAGGCCGTCGTAAAACCACCGAAGTAGATCGCGAATCCTTGGCGCGAAGTTGTGCACCGATTTCCGGTGCACCCGCAGACTTTCTCTCTCCAGATGCCGGTGACGTTGACACAGTTGGGCCGCGCGTTACCCTCAACTTCCGCTAACGGCGGGGTAGCCAAGTGGTAAGGCTGCGGTCTGCAAAACCGCTATTCGCGGGTTCGATTCCCGCCCCCGCCTCGAATCTCGTTCGGCTTTCTGAGATTTAGCGATTTAACGAATTAATGATTATCTTCGGCGCGTGACTCGCCGTTCGTCGAAACTCTTCGCTGGAGCCCAAGAGCGCATTCCCGGTGGCGTTAATTCGCCAGTGCGTGCGTTCCGTAACGTCGGCGGGGAACCTTTTTTCGTTGAGCGCGCTGCGGGCGCGAAAATTTGGGACGTCGATGGACAAGAATACATCGACTACGTCGGCAGCTGGGGTCCGGCTATTCTCGGTCACGCGCCGAACGTTGTGGTCGATGCCGTGCGCGATGCGGCTGCGCGCGGCTTGAGTTTCGGAATTCCGAACCCACTCGAAGTGGAATTGGCCGAACTGATCTGCCAATGGATGCCGTCAATCGATAAGGTCCGAATGGTCAACAGCGGGACCGAAGCAGCAATGTCGTGCATTCGACTGGCGCGCGGATTCAACGGGCGCGATAAGATTATCAAGTTCGATGGCTGTTACCACGGTCATGCCGATTCACTTTTGGTTAAGGCCGGCAGTGGCGCGCTCACTCATGGACGTCCCGATAGCGCAGGCGTTCCGAAATCGTTCGCCGAGCTCACCATTTCTCTGCCGTTCAACGATGTCGATCTTGTCCGAAAAACTTTTGCCGAAAACAAAAACCAAATCGCCGGCGTCATCATTGAGCCAATCCCCGCGAACGCCGGACTCTATTTTCCGAAGGAAAATTTTCTCTCGATCTTGCGCGATGAATGCGCCACACACGGCGCGCTTCTGATTTTCGATGAGGTAATGACCGGGTTCCGCGTTGCGCGTGGGGGCGCTCAGGAGATCTACGGAATCAAGCCCGACCTGACCGTGCTTGGTAAAGTGATCGGCGGCGGTTTGCCGGTCGGCGCATTTGGCGGTCGCGCCGAAGTCATGGATCAACTTTCACCAGACGGGCCGGTTTATCAGGCAGGAACCCTTTCGGGAAATCCGCTGGCGATGGCGGCGGGACTGGCGCAGCTGCGCGAGCTCGAACGGATCGACGGCTG
>DASTJU010000157.1:0-3020 GCA_035716295.1 Chthoniobacterales bacterium
CTGTGGAGGCAGCCGTCCTCGGCTGCCGTCTAGAAAAAATGCAGGCGAGACGCCTGCCACCACAATATAAGATCGACATCTTGAAAATCATTTCGGGCGGACAAACTGGAGTTGATCGGGCGGCACTGGAGGTTGCGCTGAAGCATCGAATCAAGTGCGGCGGGTGGTGTCCGGCTGGACGAACCGACGAAGATGGAAAAATTCCTGATCGCTATCCCGTGAAAGAGTTGAAGAAGGGCGGCAACGAAGAGCGGACGTTTCAAAACGTGCATGATTCGGACGGAACGGTCGTGATTTTCTTTCACGAACTGGATGGCGGCACCGCCTATACCGTCGGGTGTTGTATTGAAACGCGACAGCCACACCGATTAATCGACGCGGCGAAATATTCGCCCGAAGACGCGGCGACGCTGATGGTGGCATTTGTCTACGACCACGATATTGATGTGCTGAACATCGCAGGTCCGCGTGCGAGCGAATGGGCCGGCGCCTACACTTACGCTTTTCGCGCGGTCGATGTTTTGGTAAGCAGACTAAAAGTGAGCGGACGACGTTGAGTTACTCGTAGCGGAGAGCTTTCACCGGATCGAGGCGGGCGGCGAAGTAAGCCGGGATCAACGCCGCGAGCGAGCAAATCAAAAACGCGCTGATGCAGATGATGGTGACGTCCTGGGGAATCACTTGGGCAGGAATCTCGGAGAATTGGTAAACTTCGCGCGGAAAAATTTCGATGTGCAACGTCGACGCAAGCCAGTGAGCGACTCCGTTGCGGTAGCGTATGAGCGTCATGCCGAGGCCGAGGCCGGTTAGGGTGCCGAAAAATCCGACAACTGTCCCCTGCCCCAGAAAAACCCACATGATCTGGGAAATGTTTGCGCCGAGCGCTTTCACAATTCCGATCTCGCGCCGTTTCTGAACCGTGACGGTGATCAGCGTGCTCATGATCCCGAATGCAGCCACGATCACAATAAAGAGGAGCAAGAAAAACATTACGTTCCGCTCCAGCCGGATAGCTTCGAAGAATTGATGATTCATCTCAGTCCAGGTTTGGGCGAACACCGGCGGCTCGAGAAATTGGTTGAGTGATTCTTTCACGCGATCCGCGCCGTAGGGGTCGTCGGTCCGAACGGTGATGCCGTGCAGCGCATCGCCCAGATCATAAAGCTCCTGTCCAATGTGGATCGGGACGAGAATAAACTCGGAATCGTATTGATAACGGCCGGTCTCGAAAATGCCGGTGACGGTCAGATCTTTTGGCAGGACAACCTCGCGCAATTTTTCGAGCGCTTTCTTTTCGTCTGCCCCCTTCGCGCTCTCAAGGTTTTTAATCTCGTCGAGAATTTGGCCGAGGTTTCCGGGGGAATAGACCGTTAGGGTGTCGCCAACATTAATGCGCAAAATGCGGGCGAGATCGCTCCCGAGCACGGCCGATTCGCCGTCGAGATTGAGTTGACCTTCTTTGATGAACTTGCGAATCGGAATCACTTTTTCTTCCTGGACCGGGTCGATTCCGCGAATCACCGGCGCCAAGCGTTGGTTTTGGAATTCGACAATGACTGGTCCTTGCACGAACGGCGCAGTCGCGACCACGTGCGGCGTGTTGTCGATCTTCTTCTGAAGTGTCCGCCAATCGCGCATGACGTCTTCGCTTTTCACGAGAATATGCGCGTCAAAATCAATTATCTTTTGTCGCAGCTCGCGATCAAAACCGGTCATCACCGCGATCACGAGAATCAGCACCGTCACCCCAAGCGTAACGCCGATGATCGAGATCAATGTGATGATGGAAAGGAATGTGCGTTTCGGTTTGAGATAACGCAGCGCCAGGAAAAAGCTAAACGGCAGTTTCAAGTTGCCGTTATGTTGGCCGCGAACGCGACCGTTTACAACCCAACCGGATGGCGCGCTTGAAAACCCCAGGCATCGCGACCGTCGACGTGCCAGCGCGGACCAACATCACCGCCGTAGCGAAAATCAGTCGTGTCGAGTCGCAAACCGGCGATCATCGCGAACACGTGACCGTGACGCGAGTAAATCGTGACCCACCGTCCGCGGCCGCGTTCACCGTAACGAAGAAAATCGCTCGAGGGCAACGGTTGCCCGAGCATGCCGGCATAATGAAGCGCGAACGAAACGGTGCCGGAACAATCGTAACCGTAATCATGAAACGATCCGTGTCCCCCGCCCCAAACATAAGGCCGATTGCGAATTGAATTCACCGCCCAGATTGCATGTTTAACGCTGTCGGGCGCGTTCGCCGGCGCGTAAGCGATTCCATTTCGCAACACCGCGCGATTTCCCGGAACCATCGGATGCGAACCACCCACGTCGAATCCAGGAGTGGTCGCTTCAGAATCGGATTCGTCACGTTGGATCGGTTCCACGCGGCGAGTCGATCGCGGCACGTAATAGGCGACTTGGATTGCCCGAGCAGTCGCCGGTTGCCGATTGAACGAAAACGGCTGCAGCGGTACGCCGTCGGCTGTTTGCGACGAATAAACAGTTTCGCGCGTCCGCCAGGATTGTCCTTTGGACTCTGCGACTAGGAGGAGGCTAACGACACTCGCGACCAGAAAGAGGCGTAACACGCCTCGCTCGATAAGCTGCTTTCAGGCCAACTATTTCAGCGCGTTCGCTTTTAGATCTTCGAGGGTGACGAATTCGAGAGCGGAAGCGTGGGTTGCTTCGAGATCGACCGGCGCGGCACGGTTGTGTTCGAGCGCGGATTTCCAACGCGTAACGCAGACGCACCATTTGTCGCCAGGTTTGAGTCCCGGAAATCCCCACTCCGGAACGGGGGTGACGAGATCGTTGCCGTCGAGCACGGAGAAATCGAGAAACTCGCGGGTGACTTTCACGCAGACGGTGTGCAGGCCGACGTCTTCGGGTCCGGTTCGACAAAAGCCATCGCGAAAAAATCCGGTCACCGGATCGCGGCAACAACATTTGAGTTCGGTACCCAGAACGTTGGTCGGCATAAATCAGGCGAACTCTGGCTCTTCAGTCGAAACGGTCGCTTC
>DASTJU010000158.1:0-3892 GCA_035716295.1 Chthoniobacterales bacterium
GATGGCCACCTCCATGGCGCGCAAGATGGTTTGCGAATGGGGCATGAGCGAAAAACTCGGCATGATCGAGTACGGCGAACACGAAGATTACGTTTTTCTCGGCCGCGACATTTCGCGCGCCCGTGATTATAGCGAAGCGACTGCGGAACAAATCGACGCCGAAGTGCGGCGCTTGATCGACGACGCGTACCAGACCGCCAAACAAACTCTGATTGCGAATCGCCATCACCTCGACGCGATCGCCAAAACGCTGCTCGAATACGAAACCTTGGACGGCGTGCAGATCAAAGAACTGCTCCAGTACGGCGAATTGCGTAATCCGCCGCCAACCGTCACCCCGCAAGGCGGGGAAAAAATGCCGCCCGAAAAACCGCCACGCCAGGTCGTAGTCGGTCCAGAGGCCCCACCCCTCCCCGGCGCACTCGGCGGCGCACCGGCCTAGGCTTGCGGTGTTAGACGAAACGTTCTCGTCTAATTTTCGTTAGCATATGGGCACGACGTTCCACATCATTCACGTAGTCGTATCGTTCACATTTCTTATTGCGAATTTGTACTTCTTGCTGCTGTGGTGCTTCGGACTTTGGCGCACAGGGCTTGCTTTGTTTTGGGTGCTGGCGATTTCGGGAACCTTGTTCTTTTGCTTAACCGCGGTTCAATGCTTGTTAGCTATTGGCTCTAGTTGGGCACTGCGGTTTTTCGGACTTGGGACATTCACTATCGCATATGAGCTCTTTTTGGCGGTTCAACCATTGGCATTACTCGTGGCAGTTGTTGGGCACACGATGACAGCTCGTTGGATCATCCGGTCACATGGGCGTGTTCCCGATGTTCAAACGCTGCAGCCAAGATGAACAGCGAAGAAACCAGCGTCATCCTGAAACGGTTCGAGTCGCCGGATGAAGTGCGGGTCATGCTGAAAGGGAAATTTGAATTAGTGCACATCGGCGGGATGACGATTGGGCGCGCGACTTACGAGCCGGGCTGGAAATGGAGCGAGCACGTCGGACCGGGCGTCGGCGCGACCCGTTGTCATGTTGAACATGTCGGCTTGGTAATCTCCGGCACGGCCACGGTTGCGTTCGACGACGGCCGCGTAATCGAACTACACGCCGGCGAGCTCTTCCACGTTCCGCCGATTCCGCATGATAGCTGGGTCATCGGCGATCAGCCGTACGTGTCGCTTCACTTTCTTGGCGCGGAAAAATACGCGACCAAAGAAAGTAGGAATTAGAAAGTAGAAAACAGTTTCTACTCGCGTCTTTGTTTTTCGACGAGGTGGCGCAACTGGCGCTCCATCGTTTTGAACGCGTCGTGAATCACTTTGTTGAGCGGTTCATGCGAACCGTTGTCCATTTGCTTCTCGTCGCTGACGAGTTCGTGGCGCGGTCTTACCGTGACGTCGATGCGGCAACGGTAAGGATTACCCTTGTGATGAGTGTGGTTCGGCTGCTCGATCGCGACGTCGCAGCGGTTGATGTGGTCGCAAAATTTGTCGAGCCGAGCGGCGTAACTCATCACGAGATCGTCGAGCTTATCTGATTTCTCCAGGCCGCGGTAGGTGATCTTGACGGGCAATTGCATAATTGAAATATCGAGCTTAAACCGGACGAAGCGAACGAAAATGATTCGGAAATTTGGCCGGCTCGACTTTGACGAGATCGGATTTCACATGCTCGACAATCCGATTGCGCACACGATCCGGTAGAAGATCGACAATCGCCCCATGAATCTCGGATGGCGCGGCAAACGCCCAGCCTTCCTTGCCGCTGCCGTCCACAATCTTGGCGATTTGCTCGGCCAGCTCTTTGTTAATCCGGCGATCGGTCTCGGTTTCAAGTTTACTCTCGGCGATGGAAGCCGGGCCGCGATGCGCGCTTGCGCTATCAGTGGCCGAAAAACGTCCGGCCAGGTCGGTTAACTTATCGCTAAGTCTGCCGTGCGCGTCGGTGATATCGAAAGCCTGGATCAATTTTAAACTCGGTCCCCGGGTTGGCGTTTCGTTGACCTGATAAGCTTTCAAGCTGCCGCGATCTGCTGCGATTACGAGTGAAGCCGGTATCATAAGCAAACTGGACGAGCGTCTTCCCGGCGCATCAAAGAAGCGCTCATAAATTCTCTATAATAGAATCGCGGCGCGTTGCAATCTTGCGTTGATCGAAAATTCGCGCGCTAATTTTTCCCCGCGCGCTCCTCCTCGCCTGTAATCGCGGCGAGCGCCGCGAAGGCGCGCTTCTTCCACGACTCGTGACGTGCGCGCGGTTGCTCGCCCCGGCTCAGCTTCAGCAAAGACGCGGCCCGCCCACTAAGATCGACATCGTCGCCGGACGAAAACTTTTTGGGCGTCTTGAGAAAACCGTCTTCGTTGGTCGTATCGAGAATCTGTTCCCACTCGAGCTGTTCCTCGCCTGGAAGCACGAACGGGATCGGCTCGTGATGCGCGTTGACCAAAAGCAAAAAAGTATCGTCCCGCACTGGCTCACCGTGCGAGTCAATCAGATCGGCGGCGTCGCCGCTCACCAACATTCCAAGACAACGCACGAACGGCGAAGTCCATTCTTCTTCGCTCATTTCGTTGCCGCCAGGATTGAACCACATCACGTCCTTGATCTCGCCGCCGCGAACGCGCCGGCCCTGAAAAAATTTCGGACGCCGAAAAACCGGATGTTCGCGTCGCAGCTGAACTAATTTCCGGGTGAACTCGAGCAGCCGATTCTGTTTTTCATCTCGCTGCCAATTTAGCCAGCTGATCTCGTTGTCCTGGCAATAAGCGTTATTGTTCCCCTGCTGCGTCCGGCCGAACTCGTCGCCGCCCAAAAGCATCGGCACGCCTTGCGACAAAAAGAGCATCGTCAAAAAATTGCGCTGCTGCCGCCAGCGCAAGCTGTCGATGTTCGGATCGTCAGTCGAACCTTCCACGCCACAATTCCAGGAACGGTTGTGATTGTCGCCGTCGCGGTTCTCGTCGCCGTTGGCTTCGTTGTGCTTGTCGTTGTAACTGACAAGATCGTTCAACGTGTAGCCGTCGTGCGCGGTAATGAAATTAACGCTCGCGTACGGCTGACGCCCGTCGTGCTGATAAAGATCGGGACTGCCGGTCAATCGATACGCCACTTCGCCGATGAAACCTTCGTCGCCGCGCCAAAAACTGCGCATCGCGTCGCGAAATTTTCCGTTCCATTCCGAGAACGGCACCGGGAAATTGCCGACTTGATAGCCGCCGTCGCCGACGTCCCAAGGCTCGGCGATCAATTTCACCTGCGACAACACCGGGTCCTGTTGAATGACTTTGATGAAAGCGTGGAATTTGTTGAAGCCGCTGCCATCGCGCGCAAGCGCCGGCGCCAGATCAAAACGGAAACCATCGACGCCCATTTCCGTCACCCAGTAACGCAAACTGTCCATCACCATCTGCAGGGTGCGCGGAGAAAGTGTGTCCACGGTATTGCCAGTGCCGGTGTAATCTAAATAGAAACGCGGATTGTCGGCGAGCAGCCGGTAGTACGCCGGATTGTCAATGCCGCGGAAACAGACGGTCGGCCCGAGGTGATTTCCTTCGCCGGTGTGATTGTAAACAACATCGAGAATCACTTCGATTCCGGCAGCGTGAAGATTCCGGACCATTCCTTTGAATTCGGTCACATCCGCGCCCGGCTCGCGATTGCTCGAGTAGGCCGAGTGCGGCGCGAAGAAACCGATGGTCTGATAACCCCAATAGTTAATCAGGCCGCGATCGAGCAGATATTTTTCATCGAGATGGGTGTGCACCGGCAACAGCTCGATCGCGGTCACACCGAGATTTTTTAGATAACGGATCGCGTTCTCATTTGCGACTCCGGCATAAGTACCGCGCAATTGTTCCGGCACTTCTTGCCACAATTTCGTGAATCCCTTC
>DASTJU010000159.1:0-2788 GCA_035716295.1 Chthoniobacterales bacterium
GCGACCAATTAAACAACCCGGCGATCGACGCCGCGCTCGCCGGTTCAACGAAGATTCCTTCGTTTTGCGCGAGCCAGCTTTGCGCAGCCAGAATTTCCTGGTCGCTCACAACATCGATATCTCCCTTCGATTCATCCATCGCCGCCCGTGCTTGTTTCCAGCTCGCCGGATTACCAATCCGGATCGCGGACGCAATCGTTTCGGGATTTGAAATCACTTTGTCGTGGAAAATCGGGGCCGCGCCTGCCGCCTGAAAACCAATCATCGCCGGCGTCTTTGTCGATCTCCCGTGCGTCTGATATTCCCGATAGCCCGCCCAATAGGCGGTAATGTTTCCGGCGTTGCCGACCGGGAGCAGATGAAAATCAGGCGCGTCGCCGAGATCGTCGACAATTTCAAAGGCAGCTGTCTTCTGGCCCGCGATGCGATCGGGGTTGATTGAGTTCACGATGACGAACTCCGCTCCCTCGCCGAGCTCGCGCACGATTCGGAGCGCGTCATCGAAGTTTCCGTCGATCGCGACAATCTTCGCGCCGTGCGCGATCGCCTGGATTAATTTTCCGCTGGCAATTTTTCCTGCGGGCAACACCACTGCGCACGGAATGCCAGCCCGTGCCGCATAGGCCGCCGCCGATGCCGACGTGTTTCCGGTCGAAGCGCAAATCAACGCGCGCGCGCCGCGATCGATTGCTCTTGAAACGGCGACCGTCATCCCGCGGTCCTTAAACGATCCGGTCGGGTTGAGGCCTTCGTTCTTAATGAAAACCTCGCAGCCGCGCCCGACGCGCGCGCTCAATTTCGGCGAGAACACCAGCGGCGTGTTCCCCTCGCCCAGCGAAATAACGGCCTCGCACGGCGGAAGAAATTCGCGAAAACGCTCGATTACTCCCCTGCCCGGCTTCATTTTCACCGCTTCCATCGACGATCTTTCATTCGAATCAATTCAGGCGATTGTCGAGCCGCAACTGCAGTTGTAAGATCGACATCGTATGCCGGAGCTGAGCAAAAAAGATAAGCTGCGCCTTCTCGAGATCATGCTCGAGAGCCGGCATGCCGATTTGCGCGAGCAAAGTCTGAATCGGCAGGGCAAAGGCCATTTTCACACGCCGGGAATGGGTCATGAAGCGCTCGCCGCAATCTCCATTCAAATGGATCCGGATGATTACATTGTGCCTTTTTATCGTGACCGCGGCCTGGTCCTCGGGCGCGGCATGACGATGCGTCAACTTGGGCTCGAATATTTTGCCAAACGCAACACCGGCAGCGGCGGTCGGATGATGGCGTCGCATTACAGCGATATCGATCTTCATATTTGGAGCGTGCCGACGCCGACCGGCGCACAACTTCTGCCCGCATGCGGAATTGCCTGGGGCCTCAAACTCGATGGCAAAAAGAATATTGTTGTCACGACGGTCGGCGATGCCGCAACCCGTCAGGGCGATTTTTTCGAAGCGGTTTGCTTCGCCAAAGAAAGAAAGCTGCCGGTCCTGTTCATTGTCGAAGACAACGCTTACGGCATCAGTAGTCCGACCCGGAAGATAAATCCGATCGCGCTCGGCGTTCTTGAGCCAGGCGAGTGGCAACAACTCGCTGGAGAAGACGTCCAGGGAATTTACGACGCAGCGGCGAGTGCGATGGAAAAAATGCGCGCCGGCGGCGGACCGCATTTTTGGTGGGTAAAAATGGAACGACTCTCCAGTCACACCAGTTCCGACGATCAGAAACTCTACCGCAGCGCCGAGGAGCTGGCGGAGATCGAAAAACGCGATCCGCTAAATTGCTGGAAAGATCAATTGATCGCTGACGGTCTGCTTACCGCCGACGAGTTCGGCAAGATCGACAACGAAATTAAAGAGCGGGTCCGTAGCGAGTTCGCCGAAGCCGAAAAAGCGGAAGATCCGTCGCCTAAAGAGCTGACCGCGAATGTGACCGGCGCGATGCCGAAGATCGACAAGGAAGTTCTGCCGCCGGGCAAATATCGGATCGGCGACACCGTGAACCAAACGTTGCGACTCGGACTCAAAGAAGATCCGCGACGTGTAATTTTCGGCGAGGACGTCGAAGATCCAAAAGGCGGCGTGTTTCGATTGACGCAAAAACTTTCTACCGAGTTTCCGAAACAGGTTTTCAATTCGCCTCTCGCTGAATCGACCATCCTCGGCGTGGCGTGCGGTCTGGCCGCTTACGGACGACGGCCGGTCTTTGAGTTGCAGTTCATCGATTTCATTTATCCGGGATTCAATCAGCTGGTCACGAACATCTCGAATTTGCGGTGGCGCACATTCGGAAACTGGAAATGTCCGGCCGTGATCTACGCGCCCTACGGCGCTTATCTTCCCGGTGGAAGTTTGTGGCACAGCCAGGCGAACGAATCCGCCTTTGCGCATTATCCAGGGATCATGGTTGTCATTCCGAGCACGCCGGAAGACGCGGCCGGTTTGCTTTGGACTGCAATGCACGTTGAAGATCCGGTTCTCTTTCTAATTCCGAAACACATGTTTTGGGCGGAACGCGAATCGAAAGAACCGGTCCGCGCTATTCCGTTCGGTCAGGCTCGCAAATTCCGCGACGGATCCGACGTGACCTTGGTTGCATGGGGCAACACCGTTGAGAAATCGCTCGAAGCTCTCGCGAAGATCGACAACGAAGTAAGCGTCGAGCTTTTCGATCTGCGTTCGATCGTGCCCTGGGACAAGGAAGCGATCGCCGCTTCTGTTCACAAGACCGGGCGGCTCGTAGTCGTGCAAGAAGACACCGAAAATTGCAGCGTCGGTCAGATGATCATCAC
>DASTJU010000160.1:0-2653 GCA_035716295.1 Chthoniobacterales bacterium
GTTCGTTTCGTCCGCCGGCCGTCCTGATTTGCTAGGCGAAAAACACACCCAAAGATTGGCCGAGCAGCAATTTCACACGCTCCGGGATTTTTACATGAAGATGCCGGACCACGTGATGATTTATCCGAATCACGGAGCCGGTTCGCCGTGCGGCGCCGACATCGGCGCGCGTTTGACCAGCACGATCGGCTACGAGCGCAGACACAATAAATTTCTTCAGTTTGATGACGTGAAAAAATTTACCGACTACGCGCTGGCGACCGCACCGCCGGTGCCGACCTACTATCCGCGGATGAAAAAGGTGAACGCGGAGGGACCGGAAGTGCTCGGCAATTTGCCGCGCGTACCGGGGCTGCCGCCAAAGGCATTCAAGGCGGCCCTGGAAAAGAAAACCGGCCAGCTCGTTGATGTGCGAACGATGCTGGCATTCGGCGGCGGCCACATCGCCGGCGCGCTCAACATCGGCGGTTCGCCGATCCTTTCGATCTGGGCGGGTTGGATGCTCGATCCGGAAAAACCGATCCTTCTCATTCTCGAAAACGATGGCGATCTGGAAAGCATTTTGCGACTGTTCGTGCGCACAGGCTATACAAAGTTTGCCGGCTATCTGATCGACGGAATGAAATCCTGGGACGCGGCCGGCTTTCCGATCGAACGAATCGGTCAGATGAGCGTGCACGAACTGAACGAAAAGAAATCGTCGCTCCAGATTGTCGATGTTCGTGGGCTCGGAGAATGGAAAAAAGGACACGTACCCGGCGCCCGCCACATTTTCGTGCCGGAGATACGCAAACGGATGAGTGAACTCGATTCGAAAAAACCGACGGTCGTTTACTGCGGAAGCGGTTATCGCTCCAGTATCGCGGCGAGCATTTTGAAACCGGCTGGATTCAAGGAACTGTGGAATGTTCCGGGAAGCTGGGAAGCGTGGAAGAAAGCCGGATTGCCGATCGACAACAACGCAGAAGGATGAGGCCGCGATTAGTGATGGTGGCCGTGCCCGCCGCGCTTGTGTTTGGGTCTTGGCGTAGTCTCCCTTGGATAGGGTGCCCAGAAATTGCTATCCGCGACGTCCAAGAAAGCGTCCCACGTTTGGGCCGGTACCACCGGTAAACTGTCTACGATCTGGTCATTGTAATCATTACCCAAGACGTCTTGGCCGGTATTCGCCAGTTTCGTGTCATCCTTCATGTAGTCGAGCCAGTCGTCCACCTCGACAGTGTCACCGGTATTTCTATTTGTTTCGATTGCGTATTGAGCAATCGCGTCGTCGATCAAGCGGAGATCGTTTTTCACTGAAGTCGCCTGAGAGCGCTTTCTTGCGCGCAGAAATCCCGGCACGGCGATGGCGGCGAGCAAGGCAATGATCGCCACGACGATCATGATCTCGACTAGAGTAAATCCAGCCCGGCGGATTGATCCGTTCACTGCGATGGGCAGCTGCGACGATTCCACTCAATTTTGTAGCAGGTAGAATGCCGGAAACAGCACAGAAGAGGCTCAATCCGAAGCGGTAATTTGTTGAAATACGCGCATCGTGTCAGTATGGAAGGCAAGCCAGCGCAAAATAAGCGATGTCCCAGGCAGAATTGACTATCCCACGGCGTTCGTTCGGCGAAACAACGCGCTCCGACCTCTGGTGGCTGCAACCACTGCTCGTCTTTCTCGGGCTGTCGACGTTCATCGTTTACTCGACCTGGGCCGCATTTCAGGCCGCGCATTATTCCTTCGGCAATTACATCTCGCCGTTTTATTCGCCGGAAATTTTCGGCAACTCCGAGCACGCTTGGATCAAGGGATCGCCGAGTTGGTGGCCGCACTGGATCAATTATTCGCCGGCATTCTTGATTCTTTGGGCGCCCGGCGGATTTCGGCTCACCTGCTATTATTATAGAGGCGCGTATTACAAAGCGTTCTGGGCCGACCCGCCGGCGTGCACGGTCGGCGAACCGCGCAAAACGTATCTCGGCGAGCGCTCGTTCCCGTTGATCATGCAAAACATTCACCGCTATTTCATGTTCATCGCGCTGTTCGTCATCGTCGTGCTCGCCTACGACGTTTGGGAGGCGCTTTGGTTTCTCGATCCTGCGACCGGCAAGAGTTCATTCGGAATCGGTGTCGGCACGCTGGTTCTTGCGTTGAACGTTTATTTGTTAGGCGGCTACACCTTCGGCTGCCACTCGCTCCGGCATTTGGTCGGCGGATTTCTCGATCAGCTGTCGGAATCGAAGATCTGTAACCGCGCTTACACCTGCGTGAGCTGTTTCAACCGCCGCCACATGATGTGGGCGTGGATGAGTTTGTTCTGGGTCGGTTTCTCCGATGTCTATGTGCGCCTTTGCTCCATGGGCGTCTGGCACGATTGGCGAATTTTCTAGCCGATGGCTGACTACGAAACCTTTACCCACGACGTTCTTGTCATCGGCTCGGGCGGGGCGGGTTTGCGCGCGGCGATCGAAGCATCGGCGGCTGGAGTTTCAGTTGGCGTGGTTTGCAAATGCCTGCTCGGAAAAGCGCACACGGTGATGGCTGAAGGCGGCATCGCTGCCGCGCTGGCCAATGTCGATGATCGCGACAACTGGCAGGTCCATTTCGCCGACACGATGCGCGGCGGTCAGTACGTGAACAGTTGGCGGATGGCCGAATTGCACGC
>DASTJU010000161.1:0-2273 GCA_035716295.1 Chthoniobacterales bacterium
GTTGTAGAGATGACGCCAGCCGGCGTTGCGGCCCTGCTTGCGTTCGTCAGGCGGAGCCGGCTGGTCCGGATCGCCGTCGAGCCATCGCTCGACGATGTAATGATAAAATTGTTTGTTCCAAAGTAATCCCGCGAACGCCTGCCGTTGAGTCGCGCGCTGTTCTTCGGTTAACGGTGACGGCGCGAGCTCGCTGTAGAACTCATCGGCTTCGGCCCGCCGTTTCCGAAAGATCTCTTCGAAATCAGCGAATGTCTCGTCGCTCTTCTTTTTACTTGTCGCGCCGTAGGTCCGGGCCGGACTGGCCGTTGGCGAGGGCGGGTCGCCGGCCCGGGTTAATCGGAGCCGGATCGAGATCGTTTCGTTTGCCGGAACGTTGAATTTGTAATGCGCGGCCGCTTTTGTTCCGAATCCCGCCGAATTGACGATGTCGATGTTCCCGCCCACGATGCAGTCGTTGATCGAATCTTTTACGAATGGCGTTGAATTCGGAACGCCCCATAGTCGCTCCGAATTGCTTTCATTTTCGGTGAAGAAGAGATCGTCGACCGAGTCGCAGAATAAATCGTAATCACCGAGTGCGGGATGACTCGCCCGAATCACGGCGACGTGTCCGACGTCAGTAGTTTTACGCAGCGTCGGCTTTGGTTGGACCCGGTCCCAGCTCCAGGTGTTACGAAACCACATCGTCGGAAGCAAATGGAGCGGCGCCGGCTCAGGACCGCAATTTTCCGCGGTCACGCGAATCAAAATGTCGTGCGCGTTTGCCTTGGCGTACTCGACCTCGATATCGAAATAGCGGTTCTCGGCGAAGGCGTTCGTGTTCCAAATTTCAAATTCACCGTCCATCCTTGAGCGCGCGCCGCTTTGCGCGACCAGCTCTTCATAGGGAAAACGCGTTTGCGGATAGCGATAAATCATCCGCATGAAACTGTGCGACGGCGTGCTGTCGATGTACCAATAAAGTTCCTTCACATCTTCGCCGTGATTTCCTTCCGGGCCACTCACGCCGAAAATCCGTTCCTTTAAAAACGGATCGTGCTCATTCCAAAACGCGAACGCAAAACAGAGCCGGCCTTTGTAATCGGAAATTCCGCCGATGCCTTCCTCGTTCCAGCGATACGCGCGTGACCGCGCGTGGTCGTGTGGAAAATAATTCCAAGCGTCGCCGTTCGCGCTGTAATCCTCGCGCACCGTGCCCCATGCGCGCTCGGCCAGGTACGGCCCCCAAAAATGCCAAGGCTCGTCCGGCGATTTATTTTCCTCGAGGCGACGCTGCTCCGCGTTCATCACCGGCGATTACCAATCGAAAATCGAAAATCGGCAATCTAAAATTGCGTCATTCCCACTCGATCGTGCTAGGCGGTTTACTGGAGATGTCGAAGCAGACACGATTGACACCTTTAACTTCGTTGCTGACGCGCGATGAAATCCGAGCGAGCAATTCGTACGGGAGCCGGACCCAATCGGCCGTCATGCCGTCCTGGCTCTCGACAATGCGAAGCACAATCGTGTTTTCATAAGTGCGCTGATCGCCCATCACGCCGACCGAGCGCACCGGCAAAAGCACGGCGAACGATTGCCAGACGCGGTAATACCAATCGCTCGCTTTCATTTCGCTCTGCACGATCACGTCCGCTTCGCGCAAGATCGACAATCGCTCGGGCGTAACGTCGCCGAGAATGCGCACGGCCAGCCCGGGACCGGGGAAAGGCTGTCGATAGACAATTTCTTTCGGCAAACCGAGCTGCAATCCGACCTGGCGAACTTCATCCTTAAATAATTGCCGAACCGGCTCGACCAATTCGAAGTGCATTTTCTCGGGCAACCCGCCAACGTTGTGATGGCTCTTGATCACGGCTGCCGGATTTCCGCCGATTGAAACGCTCTCGATCACGTCCGGATAGAGGGTTCCTTGCGCGAGAAATTTGTAACCACCGTGTTTGCGCGCCTTGTTTTGTCGATCTTCGATAAGAAGTTCTTCGGTCGCGTGTTGAAACACGGTGATGAATTCGTTGCCGATGATTTTTCGTTTCTGCTCCGGATCGGTCACGCCTTTGAGCGCGGTCAGGAAACGCTCGGTCGCATCGACATATTTCAAACGAACATGAAAATTTTCGCCGAAAACGCGCTGAACGATTTCTTCCTCGCGCGCGCGGAGCAGGCCGTTGTTCACAAAGATGCAGGTGAGCTGGTCGCCAATCGCTTTGTGGAGCAGCGCGGCCGTAACGGATGAATAGACGCCGCCGCTCAAACCGAGCACCACTTTCTCGTCG
>DASTJU010000162.1:0-11016 GCA_035716295.1 Chthoniobacterales bacterium
GGCCTGCTGTTTCAGCATGAACTCGCGGACGCGATCGTTCACCGGCCCCATCGACTCGCCTTCACCCATGATCTCGGTCGTCACGCCCTGACGGATCTCGCTCTGGGAACGGCCATCTTGGATCAAAGACTCGGTTGACCAGGAGAGCATGTTGATGAATCCGGGCGCGACCGCGAGCCCGTGCGCGTCGATGACTGTCTTCGCCTTAGCGTTCTTGAAATCGCCGACACCCGCGATGCGATCGCCTTTGATCGCAAGATCGACATGTTGCGCTTCGCTTCCGGTGCCGTCGTAAACCGCACCGTTTCGAATAATGACGTCGTAATCCTGGGCGGAAGCTGAGAGAGCGATTGCCAATGTGAACAAACCAATGAAAACGTGGTTCATGATTCCTGTAGGGGAAGCGGCTCGCTTCCGATTTGTCAAGAGAATGGGACGCTAACAGCGCCCCCGACAATTGTTTTTCCAGAGCAAGGCGATGTTATGGCTGCCGTGGCAAGGGTCTGGCTTTTGCTGTTTTGAAAATAAGGCACGAGCGGCGATCTACATTGAAATTGAACTTCCTGGGCAGACCTTTCACTTTTAAGCACAATGAAATCATCCCTTGCTACTAACGCGGACGCGGTCGTGCGCGAGGACCTAGATTTCATTGTCGAGCGCGCGAACGCGGAAATGGAACAGATGAGCGGCCAGCGATTGCTGGTGGTGGGAGGCGCCGGTTTTCTCGGTCATTTCCTGGTGCAATCGCCCCTGCACTGGAACGCAGCGCATCCGAACCGGGCGCCGATCCATGTGACCGTGCTTGATAATTATGCGCGTGGCCTTCCCGGCTGGCTCAAACGGATTGAATCCAATCCGTCGCTCGAGCTGGTCCAGCACGATATCGTGAAGCCGGTGCCGGAAACAGCCGCGGCTTTCCAATTCATCATTCACGCCGCGTCGATCGCGTCGCCGATTTATTATCGCAAGCATCCACTGGAAACGATGGACGCGAACGTCGGCGGATTGCGCAATCTGCTCGATTATGGACTTCGACAGGCAAAGAGCGGTTCTCCGCTGAGCGGCTTTCTCTTTTTTTCCAGCAGCGAGATTTACGGCGACCCGCCGCCCGACCAGATTCCGACGCCGGAGACGTATCGCGGCAATGTCTCCTGCACCGGTCCGCGCGCGTGTTACGACGAAGCGAAGCGCTACGGCGAAACGTTGTGCGTGACGTTCGCTTCACAGCACGGTTTGCCCGCGAAAGTGGCGCGCCCGTTCAATAACTATGGTCCCGGTTTGAAAATAACCGATCGTCGCGTCATTCCGGATTTTGCCGCGGATATTCTGGCCGGACGCGACATTGTGATGTTCTCCGATGGTTCGGCCACCCGGACATTTTGCTACGTGGCCGACGCGGTGTGCGGTTACTACAAAATTCTCGTGAACGGACGCCCCGGCGAAGCCTACAACATCGGCGTGGAGGAACCTGAGATTTCAATGCTCAATCTGGCCGAAAAAATGGCCGCGCTCGGTGGCGAGCTTTTTGGTTACAAAGGCAAAGTGGTGCGCCAGCAGAGCGGGGACAAGGATTACGTCACTGACAATCCGAACCGGCGTTGCCCTGTCTTGACGAAAGCGCGGAGCGAATTGGGCTACGATCCGCAGGTGTCGCTGGCTGAAGGATTGCGGCGCTCGCTGCTTTGGTATGCGCAGAACCGCGAGGCGGCCGAAGGTTAGTGAAAATCTCCATTATCGGGACTGGTTACGTGGGTCTGGTCACGGGTGCAGGTCTGGCTGAGCGGGGTCACGACGTTATCTGCGTGGATGTCGATCCTGAGCGAATCGCAGTGTTGAATCGCGCTCAAGCGCCCATTTTCGAGAGCGGCCTTGACGAATTGTTGCGCAAAAACGTGGGCCAAAATCTCAACGCCACGACCGATCTCACAACCGCGGTGCGCGCGTCGGAGATTACGTTCATCGCCGTGGGAACGCCGTTCGATGGAACGGCGATCGATTTGAGCGCGGTGCTGAATGCCGCACGGCAGATCGGCGCCGCGTTGAAAGACAAGAACGAGTACCACGTTGTCGCGGTGAAAAGCACGGTCGTCCCAGGAACGACCGATCAAAAAGTGTTGCCCGCGTTGGAAGCGGCTTCGGGAAAAAAAGCGGGACAAGATTTCGGATTGGGGGCGAATCCTGAATTTCTCTCCGAAGGCGAAGCCGTGCGCGAGTTCATGTTTCCGGACCGGATCGTGCTCGGCGGCATCGATGCGCGCACGACCGAAAAATTGGAGCAGGTTTACAGCTCGTTTCCGGATGCGCCGCGGATTCGCACCAACACGCGGACCGCGGAAATGATCAAGTACGCATCCAACGCGTTGCTTGCGAACCTGGTTTCCTTTGCCAACGAACAGGCGAACCTCGGCGCGGCCATCGGCAAGATCGACATTGTCGAAGTGATGAATGCGGTTTGTGCGAGCCAATATTTCCGGTCGCGCGGCGAGGACGATTTGCCGATGGCGACGGCGTTTTTGCGGGCGGGCTGCGGCTTTGGGGGAAGTTGTTTGCCCAAGGATTTGAAAGCGCTCATTGCGCGGGGAAATGAAGTCGGGCAATCGATGCAACTTCTGGAAGCGACGCTTCGGATCAATAACGAGCAGCCGAAAAGATTGCTGGCGTTGTTGGAAAAACATTGGTCGAGTCTGAATGGAGTTCGGGTCACGGTGCTGGGTTTGTCATTCAAACCGGGAACGAGCGACGTGCGCGAAAGTCCGGCTTTGCCGCTGATTCATGAATTGCTCGCGCGCAAAGTATTGGTGAAAACTTACGATCCGGTGGCGATGAACGAAGCGCGCAAAATTCTTCCGGGCGAGGTGAAGTTTTGCGACAGTCTCGAATCCGCGATCGAGCAGACGGACGCGCTGGTGATGGTGACGGCGTGGAAAGAGTTTCGCGTTCTACCGGCGTTGCTGAAAGGTCGTCGCCCGCAGCCTCTGCTGGTGGATGGACGTCGCATGTTCGAGAAGGATTCTGTGGCTCGATATGAAGGGATCGGACTTGCAGCAGACGAGTGATTTTTGCCGGTGCCGCTTTTGCGGCGAACCGCTTCGCGCGATCTTTGTCGATCTTGGCATGTCGCCCCTCTGCCAGACACACATCGCGCCGGAGCAATTGAACGCCCCGGAACAATTCTATCCGTTGCGGACGTTTATCTGCGAAAAATGTTTTCTCGTGCAATTGCCGGAGCATGTCGCGCCGAAAACGATTTTCGAAGAGTACGCCTACTTTTCGTCGTATGCCGATACGCGGTTGAAGGAATCGGAGAAATTTGCCGATGACATGACCGATCGTCTCGGGCTCAACGCGAAATCGCTCGTGGTGGAACTGGCGAGCAACGACGGCTATTTACTGCAATATTTTCAGCCAAAAGGAATCCCGGTCCTCGGCATTGAGCCGGCAAGAAACGTCGCGGCGGTGGCGATCGAGAAAGGAATCGAAACACTGACGGAGTTTTTCGGACACGATCTCGCGGGCAGACTTGTTGGCCAGGGCCGGACGGCCGATCTGCTCATCGGCAACAACGTCCTCGCCCAGGTTCCGAACCTGACCGACTTCATCGCCGGGATGAAAATGCTGCTCAAGCCGCGCGGTGTTTTCACTCTGGAGTTTCCGCATTTGATCCGGCTGATCGAAGGAAACCAGTTCGATACGATTTATCACGAACACTTTTCCTACTTTTCTTATACGACCGTGGAGAAAATTTTTGCGGCGCACGGGTTGACAGTTTTCGACGTTGAGGAATTGCCTGCGCACGGCGGCTCGCTCCGCATTTATGGTCGCCATGTCGATGATGTTTCGAGACCGATCGTTTCCCGCGTCGCCGCGCTGCGTGGGAAAGAAGCCGCGTGGGGAATTACGCGAGTAGAACGTTATCAAGCTTTTGCGGATCAGGTGAAAGAGACCAAGCGAAAGATCCTGGCCTTTTTCATCGGCGCGAAGAACGCCGGCAAATCCGTCGCCGCTTACGGCGCGCCGGGGAAAGGGAACACACTTCTGAATTACTGCGGGATCCGGACCGACCTGTTGGATTACGCGGTCGATCGAATTCCGTACAAGCAGGGAAAGTTCACGCCCGGCACGCGGATTCCGATTTATCCGCCGGAGCGGATTCGCGAAACCAAACCACATTTTCTTTTCATTCTGGCCTGGAACTTCAAGGACGAAGTGATGGAACAGAACGCCTTCATTCGCGAATGGGGCGGCAAGTTCGTTGTACCAATCCCCGAAGTCCGGGTCTTCGACTGATTGTGCCAGAACCAATGGCGAGAAATCTGCTTGTCAGGTTTCAGATGACAGAGCGGTAGCGCATTCCAGCGGACCTGGTGTCGGCGGTAGCGTTCGGTCGAGTGCATGGTGCGAATTGCGATGAAAGTAGTTTTATTCTGCGGCGGTGAAGGAATGCGGTTACGGGAAATGGCCGAACCGCTGCCCAAGCCCATGACGCTCATTGGCCATCGTCCGCTTTTGTGGCAGCTGATGAGATATTATTCGCATTACGGCCATGGTGATTTTGTCCTCTGTCTTGGTTACCGAGGCGCCCTGATCAAGGAATATTTTCTGAACTATAACGAGTGTATCTCGAACGACTTTGTTTTTTCCGGCGGGGGCAAGAACATCGAGTTGTTGGGGAAAGATATCCATGACTGGCGAATCGCGTTCATGGACACAGGGTTGAAGTGCAACATTGGCCAGCGCCTTCTTCGCGCCCGGAAATTTGTCGAGAAGGAGGAAATGTTTCTGGCCAACTACGCCGACGGCCTGACCGATCTGCCGCTGCCGAAGTTGATCGAGTATTTCAAAGCGAGCAACAAAGTGGCTTGTTTTGTCGCGGTCAGATCAACCGCCACTTTTCATCTGGCCTCTTTGGAACCGAACGGCATCGTTCAAGACATCAACCACGTCGCGGATTGCGGGCAACGCATCAACGGCGGGTTTTTTATCTTCCGGCGCGAAATTTTCGATTATATCAAGGAGGGCGAGGATTTGGTGGATGGACCCTTCCAGCGGTTGGTCTCCGAGCGCGAGCTGGTTGCATATCCGTATGACGGTTTTTGGGCCTGCATGGACACGTTCAAGGAGAAACAGCACCTCGAGGACCTTGAAGCGCGGGGGCACGCTCCGTGGCAGGTGTGGCGTTCGGAGTAGCAACGGTAGACTGAAAAGCACGTGCTCGAACTTAACTTTCACAACGCCACCAAGATTCTCTGCCTCGGCGCCCATTCGGACGACATCGAGATCGGTTGCGGCGGCACGATTCTCAAGTGGGTGCGCGAACGCCCGGGATTAAATGTGCACTGGGTCGTGTTCAGCGCTGACGGCAAACGACGCGCCGAGGCCCAAGCCGGCGCCAAGGTTTTTCTCAACGGCGCCGGTCGCAAAAAAACCGTCGTCAAGCAATTTAAGACCAGCTTTTTCCCCTTTCAGGGATCGGCGATTAAAAAGTTTTTCGAAACGCTGAAGTCCTTCGAGCCGGACGTCGTTTTCGTCCACCACGCGCAAGATCGACATCAGGACCATCGATTACTCTCAGAGTTGACCTGGAACACTTTTCGACGGCACGTGATTCTCGAGTACGAGATTCCCAAGTACGACGGCGATTTGAGCTCGCCCAACCTGTTTATCCGGCTTGATGAGAGAATCGCCATTCGTAAAGCGAGAGAGATTTGCCGGATTTTTCAGACGCAAAGAAAACGGCATTGGTTTTCGGAAGAGAGCTTTCTCGCTTTGATGCGCCTCCGCGGAATAGAATGTGCAACGAAGTACGCGGAAGCGTTCTATTGCCGCAAAATCGTGGGCGCCTAGAGGCGCGTTTTCGCGGCGATAAAACGCTTTCCTGTTGATGAACGCTCGAACCAGTACTAAGGCCCTGGTTTCGGTGGTGTTGCCCACTGCCGATCGGCCGCGCTTTTTGGAAAAGGCGCTCCGCTCGGCGATAGAGCAGTCGTACCAAAACATTGAAATTTTGGTGCGGGACAACGCCAGCGGACCGGAGACGGGCGAGATCGTGCGCCGTTTTCAGGAAGGACGCATCCAATATTGGAGACACGATCGCAACATCGGCATGACTCAAAACGTGGTCGGTGGATTCCGGCTGGCAAAAGGAAAGTACGTGACCAACCTCCACGACGACGACTTTTGGGAGCGGGATTTTCTAGAAAAAGCCGTGGCTGCTTTGGAGGCTTATCCGGAGACGGCTCTTGCCTTCTCGGACCATTACATTGTCGATCTGTCTGACAGAATTGACGCGACCGCGACCGAAAGTAATTGCGCACTTTTCAAGCGAGCCGGACTTGCGCCTGGCATTCATCAACCGTTCAAAAAGCTGGCGCTGGTCGATCTGAGTGTACCAATTTCGATGGCCTGCGTCTTCCGCCGGGACAGGATCGACTGGAACGATTTCCCCGACTTTGCTTCAGGCTACGATTTCTGGTTGGCTTATCTCGCCTGCCGGAACGGGGATGCCTGTTATTATATGCCGGAGCGCCTGACGTCTTATCGGGTGCATCCCGTGTCCGAAACCAGCCGTGGGCGTGTTCGGCTGAACAAAGCGCTGATTCAAATTTATGAACGAATGATGCTCGACCCGCGAGTGGCGGAGCTTCGCGACGTCTTTCGGGAGCGAATCGGAATTCATCACTGCGACGCCGCGATCGCCTTACTGCGGCGGGGAGAGAACGTCGCTGCCCGAAGAATGCTCTTCCAAAGCGTAAAGTACCGTCTCAATTTCAAGACCAATCTGGCCATCGCCGCCAGCTATTTGTCGCCCGGGCTGACCCGGCATTTTCCGGGCAAACTCCGTTTCCCAGCTTCCGCAATGGCTATGACGCCGGAACAGATTGCGATTCGCCGGCACCGGCGCGTTCTCGCTCCGTGACTGCCGGTTCGTAGCGAGGGCATGAACCGGGAAATCGTCACCTTTTTGCGTGAACCGCAGTTTCGTTTAACAACTTCACCAGCTCATCCTTCCACAAGGCCGCGAGTGTGTGGCTACCGTGACCGCGGGTCTTGTCGCTTAATGGAATGACGATCGCGCGGGCGTGCGGAACGCGTTTGATCTCGCGTTCCAAAATTCCGAGCTCAGGCGGATTGATGAGATCATCGGCGGAATTGATTGCGAGAAGTGGCGCGCGAATTTTTTCCAAGTTCGGGCCCGGATCGTAATCACGGGAGGCTTCCAACGCGTAAAGAACATCGTTCGCGTCGTCTGCCTTCAAGATTTGGTCGACGAATTTATCGAGCACTTCGTCGGTCTTCGCGAGTGTCGCCGCTTCTTTTTGTCGAAGCACAGGATTGCTGCTCATGAGCCAGAGCATTTCCGCAGCGGTGCGCAGACTCGGCGGCTGGGTTTTGTAATCGCCATCGTTCCACGACGAATCATTCCGAATCCCGTCGATGATCATGCGTCGCCAGGCGCGGTTGCGCCCGGAAATTTGAGTCGGCAAACTGGCCAGGGGCATTAGCGCGTCCATAAACTCGGGATGCGATTCGCCCCAGAGCCAGGTGTGCATTCCGCCCATCGAAGTGCCCATCACCAGCCGCGCGTGATTGATCCCGAGCCCGTCGGTTAAGAGCCGATACTGCGCTTCGATCATGTCGATATAACCGTAGCGCGGGAACTTCGCGTGCATGCCATCGCTCGGCTTGCTCGATTTGCCGTGGCCAATTCCGTCGGGGAGCACGATGAAAAACTTGGTCGCATCGAGCGGCTGATCTTTCCCGAAAAGTTCGCCGGCAAACTCCGGACGAATAAATTGCGCGCCGCTCCCGGTCGTTCCGTGCATGATCAGCACTGCGTTTTTCACTTTGCCCTGCGCGTCTTTGTCGATCTTGCCGAGCGTCCGATAATGAATCTTCAACTCGGGCAACGTTTCGCCGGACGCGAACTTGAAATCGCGAATGATGTAGTCGCCTTCCGTCGGCGGCGGATAATCGGCCGCAACCGCGGCGGTGACGGTTATGAGCGAAACGCTGACGAAGACGAGAATCAGTTCGGTCAGCCATCGACCGAGCCGCGCAAGCTTCGAATGCTTTTCGGTTGTCTCGCTCATTGTTAACGGGAACAATTTAATGAATGAAACAATCGTGGTCAGTCAAAGAGCTGACTGAATTCGTGGCCGACTCGGTCCAAAACGCGCGCGAAGACAGCGCCCCGTTTTTTCATTTGCAGTTCGATCGCGTTTTCCCGCCCGACTTCTACACCGAGATGTTGCGCACGATGCCGGACGAGAACGATTACCGGCCGATGTCGGGCAAAAGCAAAACGGGAAGCACGCGACCGGATGGGAAACCAACCCGGACCAAGATTGATTTGTTTCCGGAATACATTCGCCATCTTTCTGGTGAAAAATTTGCAATTTGGGACGTGGTTGGTCGCGTTCTGCGTTCGGACGAGGTAAAAACAGCGTTGATCCAGCATCTGGCGCCGGGATTGAAGCAACGCTTTGGAGAAAATTTCGCCACTGTCGGAATGTACCCGGTGCCGATTCTGACCCGCGACGTTCCGGGCTACCGTGTTTTCAAGCACACCGACAGCCTTTGGAAAGGGATCACGGTTCAGCTTTACTTGCCGTCAGACAATTCCAACACCCACATCGGCACCATTTTTCACGAAGAATTGCCGGACGGGAGCAAACCGAAAAGAACTCAGATGCCGTTCGCGCCAAACACCGGCTATGCGTTCGCGGTTTGGAATGACACCTGGCACTCGGCGAAGCCGGTCGGACCCGAAGTAAAAACGCGCGACAGCATCCTGCTGACCTACTTCGTCGATCGCGGCATTTGGAGAACTTTGCGGAACCGCGGGCGACGGGTCGGCAACTTTTTGCTGAACGAGCTGCGCAGTCTAAAGCGCAGTTGAGTTACCAGGTAACAGTGGCGTTGCCTGACGAATCAGTGGTCGCGTTGCGTCCAACTAATCGCAGGAAAGTGAAATTGGCCTGCGGATCGCGCTCGACCCGTCCGTAAAGAGTAATCTCTGCGCCGCTCGAGTCCGCCGGGATCGACTTGAAGGCGTTCAGGTTGGGTTTTGCGACCATGACCGATACGTGTGCGAACTTACCGTGTTCTCCCGCGATACTTTGCCAGATAGAGCTTTCGTACCAGTTCGGCTTCATGTGGTGGAGATCTTTGCCGCGGAAATTGCATTTCACGGCGACGAGTTCGCGCATGTGCGCATCCAAGTTCTTACTCAACGTGACAAGATCGTAGGTTTGCACGGCGCGCCAGACTTTTGCGTCGTAGCGCACCGCCGCGCCGAACATGATTGATCCGTTGCCGACGAGAATCGCAACAATGAGAAGCAAAATTCTTTTCATAGCAGGACCACGCTTTATAGGAATTGGCGTCGATTGAAAAGACGCGAAAAGGCTCCAACCCCGATCGTAATTAGTTTGTCTTTGGCCGGGTCGGCGAAGGAATGGTAGTAAGCAGCCGCTCGGGCGGCATCTGGTTCGGCACGGACGGGCCATTCCTTTCCAAACCGGCCCGTTTCAAGGGATTATGGCGGGCTTGTCGCTGTCCCCGGTGTCAGATAACTTGCTGGCGCGTGAGATATCTCCCCCTCGCCTTGATGGTTGCACTTTTGATTGCGGTTACGCTCTTCGACGCGATGGCCCAGGAGCAGCGCCGGCCGCAGCCGGCTGCCGACACGCGCGGGCTTGATTTCCATCAGTTCGGGTTGCTTGCGGTCCAAGACGGCGGACGGCGCAAACCGATCGACACTTTTTCTCGTGAGACGCTGATTCGAATCACTGCAAGATCGACATATACCGACAAAGCCGGGCGCAAATGGCAGGCGAACGATTTCATTTTCTCCGCCGCGCTGGAAACGCACGATTGGCGGACGGAGTCGATGGTGCTCGTGTCGTTAGGCCAACTGAAGGAAAAACTCGGCCTGAACAAAACGGAGCGGCGTTTTTCTTTTGAGCAATTGGTTGCGTCAAAAGAGTTGCAGCAGCTCACGAACGAAGCCCACGCGTTGAAGCGCGCCGAGAAAACCCTCGATCGTGTGCAACAGGAAGCGCTCGCGGTAAGCGATCGGCTCGCCCTTTTGGCGAACGCCATGAATGGCAGCGCCCTCCGGATTGTTCCCGCATCGAAGAGCGAAACCGACGCCTGGGCCGTTCTTCCGGAGTTTTCGCGCTACTACAGCGAAGCGCAGTTCGCGCCGATCCAGATCGACCTGCAAACAATGGCCACGAGTTATGTGCAGGCTGATGGGTTCAACTTCAGTCGCGCCGCCAGCCGGCTTCGCGAAAGTTTGCGCACGCTCAGTCCTTCCGTTTATCCGCAAGATCGACAACTGCGTCTCGAATATTCTTACAATCACTTCGAAGCGTTCTATCGCGCGATTTGGTTCTACGGGCTCGCGTTCCTAATTCTGCTGGTTGCGCATGCGCGTAGCGGCGGCGGCTTGCTTCGAAATGTCGGGGTATCGATTGCAGCCCTCGCCATCGCCTTTCACGCCAGCGGCATCGTGATGCGCTGCCTGATCGCCGCCCGCCCGCCGGTGACGAATATGTACGAGTCGATCATCTGGGTATCGTTCGCGGTTTCATTTTTCGGGATGATCTTTTTCGCTCGCTACCGGACATCGGTTTATTTGCTCGCCGCCTTGCCGGTCACATTGATCGCGCTCTTGTTAGTGCACCAAATGCCGATTGCGATGCCATCAAACATCGATCCGCTCGTCCCAGTCTTACGCGATAATTTCTGGCTGACGGTGCATGTGTTGACGATCACGCTCAGTTACGCGGCGTTCGCGCTGGCCATGGGCTTCGGTCACATCTTGCTTTGGCGTTACGCGCGCAATCCAGCTGTCGCGCGGACGGATGCGCCGATGCATTTCTGGCTTTATCGCGTTCTGCAACTCGGCGTCTTGCTCCTCGCGGCCGGAACGATTCTCGGTGGGGTCTGGGCGAATTATTCCTGGGGCCGGTTCTGGGGTTGGGATCCCAAAGAAACCTGGGCGCTGAT
>DASTJU010000163.1:0-6305 GCA_035716295.1 Chthoniobacterales bacterium
CGCGCGGACAAAGAAATCCGTCTTTGGTGTCTGGCAGCCTTTGCCTTGCACCGTTTCGATCACGAACGCGGCCACGTCACCCGCGCGAAGTTGTCGATCTAACTCGTCGATATCGTCGAGCGGGACGCGAGCGTCGAACCCCTCCATCAACGGCCCGAAACCTTCGGTAAAACTCTCGCAGCCCATCAGCGAGAGCGAGCCGAGACTCAAGCCGTGGAAAGCGCTCGCCAGCGAGACAACGCGTTTTTTTCCAGTCGCGGCGCGCGCAAATTTTAACGCGCCTTCCATCGCTTCGGTGCCGGAGTTGCAAAAGAAGACGGCGTCAAGATGCGGCGGCGTCCGTTTGGTGATCGCTTCCGCGAGCAATCCGCTCAGCAGCGAACAATCCATCTGCACCATGTTCGGAAGATCGAGATCGAGCACGTCACGAATCGCTTTCTTCACCACCGGATGGTTCCGGCCGATGTTGAAAACACTGTAGCCGCTCAAAAAATCGAGATACGGCTGATTATCCATGTCGTAGAGATAAGCGCCCTCGGCCCGGGCATAGACCTTGTCGAAACCGATGACGCGCTGGGCCTGAACTAGCGTCCGATTCAAGTGCTTCTCGTGCAGCTCGTAGTTCTCGCCCAGCCGCGACGCGATGATCTCTTTCAAGTCAAAAGCCACGCGCCAACGTTCTCCGATTTGCGTTCCAAACGCAAACGCGCGGCTACGGCGTCCAGTCGCGATACGCTTCGAACGCGCCCACGCGGAGACTGGTCTTGCTAGTGGTGTGGCGCTCGAGCTGCTCATAGAGCCATTGGAACCATTCCCAGCCTTTCTGCGAACCGCTCCGGGCGCGATCATGCCCGATATAATTTTTCATTTTGCGCCACGTCACGCGCACAATACCGCCCATCATGTCGTCCACCATCGAGAGCGGAACCATTCGCGCGTAAACGGCATAGCCCACCGCTTCCAGAATCAGACCGATCGAATGAAAGGCGTCGAGCAGCTTCTCATTTCCTTCGAGAATCGTAGCTGCGACGTCGTCCGGGACGGAATCAACCAGCACGGCGGAGCGCAACCACTCGCTTGTCAGCATCGTGTGTAACAACTCGAAGGCGGCTCGTTCCTCGCGCTCGCGTCGAAGATGGCGCACTTCAAACCAGCCAAAGATGACGCCGGTGAGCACGGTTATCGCGGTCGCCACATTCGCGATGGTGCTGATATCCATTCCGTGAAATTCGCGCAGATGTACGCAAAAGAAAAGCCGCAGGATCCGGACGACACACTTGATCAGCCGTAACGGCGGCCTATTCGAAGGAATTCAGCATTGTGCGATTGACTCCGAAAGTCTTCGCGAGTTGAGCGCGCACACAGATTCGCTAATGTCTCGATGGCGATGCCCAATCAGACTATCGATCCAGCGGTCACTTCTGATCTCGTGGCGAAACACGGTCTGACGCCTGAAGAATTCGAGCGCATCAAAAAAATTCTCGGCCGCGAGCCAAATTTCACGGAGCTCGGCATCTTTTCGGTGATGTGGAGCGAGCATTGCTCCTACAAGAACTCACGACGCGAACTGAAAAAATTTCCAACGACTGGCCCGAACATTCTGGTCAAGGCCGGCGAGGAAAACGCCGGCGTGGTCGATATCGGCGATGGCTGGGCGATCGCCTTCAAAATGGAAAGTCCCAATCACCCGAGTGCGATCGAGCCGTTTCAAGGCGCGGCCACCGGCGTCGGCGGAATCATTCGTGACATTTTCACGATGGGCGCACGCCCCGAGTTCTGCCTGAACTCGCTCCGATTCGGTCCGATCAGCGGCGACAGTCCAAATGTCGCAACCAACCGCCGCCTTTTCACCGGCGTGGTTTCCGGAATCGCGCATTACGGAAATTGCATCGGGATTCCCACTATCGGCGGCGAAATTTATTTCGACGAAAGTTTCGAGGGCAATCCGCTGGTGAACGTTTTTTGTCTCGGCGTATTACGACACGACCAGCTCGCGCGCGGCGCGGCGCGCGGTGTTGGAAATCCTGTTTTCTATGTCGGCGCCGAAACCGGTCGCGATGGTTTGGCGGGCGCAGCGTTCGCGTCGCGGGAATTGACCGAGCAATCGAAGGAAGATCGCCCGGCCGTGCAAGTCGGCGATCCTTTCAAAGAAAAACTTTTGCTCGAAGCCTGTCTCGAACTGCTCGCGCGCGACGCGGTCGCCGGAATTCAGGACATGGGCGCGGCTGGTTTGACTTGTTCGACGTGCGAAATGGCGAGTCGCGGCGGCAGTGGAATCGAGATCGATCTCGCAAAAGTTCCGAAACGCGAACCCGGTATGACGCCGTACGAAACTCTCCTCAGCGAATCGCAGGAACGGATGTTGATCATTGCCAAGCGCGGCAAAGAAAAGTTGGTCCGCGAGATTTTCGATAAATGGGACGTGCCGTGCGCCGAAATCGGCCGCGTCACGGATGACGGCATGATGCGCGTGCGCAACAACGGCAGCATCGCCGCGGAAATTCCGGCAAAACCTCTCGCAGAAGAAGCGCCACTCTATTCGCGTGAAGCGACAGCACCGAAGAAAGCGGCGCGCTTCGATGTGGCGACTCTTCCCAAGATCGACAACCACAAAGCGCTGCGCGAATTGCTGCGCGATCCGACGATCGCGTCGAAGAATTGGGTTTATCGCCAGTACGATCACACCGTGCGCACGGGCACGCTGGTGAAGCCAGGTTCAGACGCTGCGGTCTTTTTCGTCCGCTATGCCAACAAAATTCTAGCGGCGACGAGTGATTGCAATTCGCTCTACTGCGCGCTTGATCCCCGCGAAGGCGCGAAGATTGCGGTCGCCGAAGCGGCGCGCAATCTGACCTGCTCCGGCGCGAAGCCGCTGGCCGTCACCGATAACCTGAACTTCGGCAATCCCTACAAACCGGAGAACTTCTGGCAGTTGCGGGAAGCGGTTGAAGGAGCGGCCGACGCTTGCCGCGCCTTCGGGACGCCGGTGACCGGCGGAAATGTCTCCCTATATAATGAGAGCCCGGCCGGCGTGGTTGATCCGACGCCAACCATTGGCATGGTCGGTTTGATCGAAAAGGAAGAACAGATCACGACCCAATGGTTCAAGAACGCGGGCGACGAAATCATTCTGATCGGCAAAATCGGTAACGAACTTGGCGGCTCGCGCTTTCTCAAAGTTTGTCATGGAAAAAAGCTCGGACCGCCGCCGCGTGTCGATCTTGCGCACGAAATTGAAATTCAAAACGCTGTCCGGGATTTAATTTGCGCCGGCTTGGTCAAATGCGCGCACGATTGCAGCGAAGGCGGACTCGCGGTCGCGCTAGCGGAGTCGTGTTTCAATCCGAAACAGCGCTTTGGCGCGGAGATCGATCTTTCTGCCGCCGAGACGGCGGCAGCTACAACGCTGTTTAATGAATCGCAGTCGCGCATCATCATTTCGATCGCGTCGGAAAATCTAGAGAAGACGATGTCGATCTTGCGCGAGCGCGGTGTTCCATTTCAGCAACTTGGAAAAGTTGGCGGTGACGAATTGCGCATCAAAGTGAGCGACCAAAACTTTGCCTGGCCGATTGCCGATCTCTATGACGATTGGTGGAATTCGATCCGACGGCTGGTGGAAAGAGATTCGTCGGCCGAGCGGATCCCAAGTTTGTGATCAAAGCCGTTTGAATGCGGCCTGATTTCGTGGATTATTTCTTGTGACCTCTCCGGACAACCTCGACAACCTCAAAGCGAGGGACGTTTATCCGCAGCATGAGTGCGGACTTTTCGGTGTGTTCGGGCATCCGAATGCCGCCGTCCTGACCTATTACGGTCTTTTCGCACTTCAACATCGCGGGCAGGAGAGCGCCGGAATTGTGACGAGCAACGGCCCCGGCACGTCGTTTTTGAACCACAAAGACATGGGGCTTGTCTCGCAGGTTTTTGGTCAGGCCGAACTGGAACAATTGAAAGGCAGCCGCGCAATCGGGCATACCCGCTATTCCACGACCGGCACGAGCACGATCAAGAACGCGCAACCGTTCGTGGTCGATTGCGTCCGCGGCCAAATGGCGATCGCGCATAATGGCAATCTGATTAACGCCGACGTCTTGCGCGATGAGCTGGAACGCAAAGGTTCGATATTCCAAACCACGGCCGATAGCGAAATTATTTTGCACCTGCTCGCTCAACCGTTGGACAACGGCAGCAGTGCGTTGGGGCCATTGCGAAGAATCGAAGGCGCGTTCTCGCTTTTGATCATGAGCGAACGCGAGCTGATCGCAGTGCGCGATCCTTTTGGGTGGCGACCGCTTTCGCTGGGCAAACTGGACAATGCTTACATTCTCGCTTCCGAAACATGCGCGTTCGATTTAATTCACGCCGAGTTCGTTCGGGAAATTAAGCCCGGTGAAGTTTTGATTATCGATGAGAAAGGAATGCGTTCGGAATTTCCGTTTGCGCCGCAGCAGCCCGCCTTCTGCATGTTCGAATACGTTTATTTCGCGCGACCGGACAGCATCATCGGCGGCGTGAACGTCGGCAAAGTCCGCACCGAAATGGGCCGCGAACTTGCCCGCCAATTTCCGGTCGAAGCTGACATCGTTGTGCCAGTGCCGGACTCCGGCAATTACGCGGCGCTCGGTTTCGCCGAAGAGATGAAGATTCCGTTCGAGCACGCATTCGTCCGGAATCACTATATCGGCCGAACGTTCTTGCAGCCGAGTCAGCTCATCCGCGACTTCGATGTTCGGGTGAAATTGAACCTGATCAAAGAAATGGTGGCGGGAAAACGCGTCGTGGTGATTGATGATTCAATTGTTCGCGGCACAACCGCGCGCGCCCGCGTCGTAAATTTGCGCGAGGCCGGCGCAAAAGAAGTCCACATGCGGGTGAGCTGTCCGCCGCACCGCTTCGCCTGCCACTACGGAATCGATTTTCCAGATCCGCAAAAATTGATCGCGAATCAGATGTCGATGGAAGAAATCCGAAATTATCTTGGCGTTGATAGTCTCGGTTATCTCGACGTCGAAGGAATGGTGCGCGCAACCGGAAGACCGATAAACGAATTTTGTCTCGCCTGTTTTACCGGCAATTATCCCCTCCCCGTCGATCCCGCGCTCGACAAATTCATCATGGAAAAGCGTGAGGCGAGGGCGAAGGCGCTGGTCGACCAGGAACGGCATCCAACGCTGTTCGCGGATTTGAAATGAGGCGGACGCGACGGCGCGCGTCCCTCGATTAATGAAAAAGGCCTACGCATCCGCCGGGGTAGATGTCGATCTTGGCAACAAGCTTAAGCGACGCATCCAATCGCTTGTCCGGCAAACGCACGGACCGAATGTGCTTGGAAAAATCGGCGGCTTCGGCGGACTTTTCCGGGCGAACTTTTCCGGGATGCGCGAGCCAATCTTGGTGTCGAGCATCGACAGCGTCGGGACGAAATTAAAAATCGCCTTCGCGTTGGATCGACATGACACCGTCGGCGCCGATATGGTGAATCATTGCGTAAACGACATTGCCGTCGTCGGCGCGCGGCCGCTCTTCTTTCTCGATTACATCGGCTGCGAAAAATTGCGGCCGCGCGTGTTCGATCAACTACTGCGCGGATTTTCGCGCGCCTGTCGAGCGGCCGGTTGCGCGCTGATCGGCGGTGAGACTGCGCAATTGCCGGGAATGTATCGCAAAGACGAATGCGATCTCGCTGGTTGCATCGTCGGCGTGGTCGATCGCGCGAAGATGATCGACGGTCGCAAGGTCAAACCTGGCGATGTCATTCTCGGACTCGCTTCGAACGGTTTGCACACAAACGGTTATTCGCTCGCGCGGAAAATCTTGCTCGAAAAGATGAAACTGAAACCGGGATCACGTTTGCCAGGATCGTCAACGACCGTTGGTGAAGAATTGCTCCGCGTGCACAAAAATTATCAGCCCATGCTTGCGAAAGCTCCGAGCGGCGTGATCAAAGGACTCGCCCATATCACCGGTGGTGGTTTGATCGACAACGTGCCTCGCGTGCTACCGAAGAATTGCGATGCAGTGATTGAAACCAAAAGCTGGCACGCGCCGCAGATTTTTAAAATCCTGCAGCAAAAGGGCCGTGTCCGTTCGAGCGAGATGTATCAGGTCTTCAATATGGGAATTGGAATGGTCGCGATCGTGGCGGAGCGCGATGCGCAACGCGCGATGTCGATCTTGCGAGCAAAAAGAATCGGCCGGATCGAGCGCGGTCACGGCAAAACACGATTATTGTTTTAGCCGATCACAGATTGCGCGGATTTCTTTTGCGTTTATCCGTTTGCATCCGCGTAATCCGCGGTTGA
>DASTJU010000164.1:0-6627 GCA_035716295.1 Chthoniobacterales bacterium
GTTCTTGGCCGGAAAATCTTTGGAGGCTTTGACCGAGATCTTCTTTGGCTTCGCCGCTTCGCCGCTCTGCCAATAAACAAATGTCGGCTTGATATCCAGCGCCTGCGGAATGGTTGCCTTCAGTGTGAGAACGATGGTGGCCTGGGACGGATTCGGATCGTCCGTTTGCACCGTGACCGTCTTCATTTGCTGACCGGTGCGATCGCCAATGTTGAACGTGGCAACGATCTCGCCCTTCTCGCCAGGGTTGACGAGTTCCTTTTGGCTCTGGGTTGTGGTGCAACCACACGACGCCTTAACCGATTTAAAATGCACCGGAGTCGTGCCGGTGTTTTTATATTTGAAATGCGCGACTGCGGTCTTGTCGCCGACCGCGGGATGGAGGTCGATGGTATTCTGCTCCCATTTCAAATCAGCGCGCGCGGCGACGCAGAGAAAAATCGACAAGGTGAAAGTCAGGATGCTGGTTTTCATTTTTTTGAATAGGAGCGCTCAATATAATCAGACACGGCGTCTCGCCAAGAGCGAGGTGAAACGCCGCTCACCTTGGCATATTTCGCCGTGGAGAGCACGGAATAAACCGGGCGGCGCGCGACCCAATCTTTCATATCGGCAAGCTTCAATGCGCCGACCGTTCTTGATTTAAGGGGAACCCCGGAGGCGCGGCAGCAATCGAGCGCGTGTTGCGCATATTCCTGCCAGCTGCATTCGCCCGTGTTAGCGAAGTGTAAGACGCCGCCGGGCACATCGACTTCAAAGAATTGAGAAAGCATTTCGGCGATGTCGTGCGTGTACGTCGGGGTCGAGAACTTGTCCGCGATTGCGTCGATGCTTTCCTCTTCGCGCGCGCGTTTGATCATCCCGTCAATGAAGCTCGGACGATCCGGACCAAAAACCCATGAAACGCGCACCACCAGATGCCCGTCCCCCGTAGGCTTGGCGGAGGTGGATCGATCTTGCAACGCCAAAACATTTTCTTCCCCTGCCCGTTTTGATGCGCCGTAAACGCTGATCGGTTTGGCAACATCGGTTTCGGAATAGGGTTCGCGCTTCTCTCCGTCGAAAACGTAATCGGTGCTGAAATGAATCAGCTTTGCTTTCTTGCGGGAGCAAATTTCAGCGAGATGCTTCGGCGCGTCCGCATTGATTGCAAAAGCTTGCTCGCGTTGCGATTCGCAGAGGTCGACATTCGTCATCGCCGCGCAATTGATCAAAACATCGAAATCGAGCGTGGAAAGCTTCTCCCGGATTTGCTTCGGTTTCGCGAGGTCGAGCTCCGAGTGATTGAAAGCTACAATCTCGAATTTTTCTCCATACTCGCGCGTGAGCGCAGCGCCGAGACGGCCTCCGGCACCGAGGATCATGATTCGCATCGGTCAGTATCGTCCCGCGCGCTCGAGCAGCGGCTGCCACCAGGTCTGATTGTCGATGTACCACTGAATCGTCGTTTCCAAGCCTTCCTTGAAATCCTTACGCGGCTTCCATTTCAATTCCTTCTGCGCGAATGACGAATCGATCGCGTAACGCCGATCGTGCCCGAGACGATCTTTGACGAACGAAATCAAACTTTCCGGCTTGCCTAACTGTTTCAAAATCATTTTCACGAGATCGAGGTTCGTCATTTCGTGGCCGCCGCCGAAATTATAAACCGCGCCCGGTTTCCCTTCGAACAGCGCCGCCACCACCGCCGCGCAATGGTCCTGGACGTGGATCCAGTCGCGCACGTTCATTCCGTCGCCGTAAACCGGCAACGGCTCATCGCGAAGCGCCTTAACGATCATGAGCGGAATCAATTTTTCAGGAAACTGGTAGGGCCCGTAATTGTTCGAGCAGCGGGTGACGATCACTTCCTGCCCGAACGTTTTATGATGCGCCAGCGCGAGGAGATCGGCGCCGGCTTTGCTGGAAGAATAGGGCGAACTCGGATCGAGCGGGGATTTTTCGGTGAACTTTCCGGCTTTCCCTAACGAACCGTAAACTTCGTCGGTGGAAATTTGGACGAAACGCTGGACGCCGTGTTTTCTAGCCGAATTCAACAAAACGCTCGTGCCAATGACATTGGTGTGAATGAAATTTTCGGGCGAGTTGATACTGCGATCGACATGCGACTCGGCCGCAAAATTGACCACCGCAAAAAATTGGTGCTCGAGCATGAGCGCATCCATCGCGTCGGTGTTGGCAATGTCGGCTTTGAAAAATTCGTAGCGCTCGCCATGTTCCTCGACCACGCCATCAAGGTTGGCCAGGTTGCCGGCGTAAGTGAGCGCGTCCACGTTTGTGACCGAGGCGGGCTTGTAATGTTGCAAAATGTAGCGAATAAAATTGCTCCCGATGAAGCCGCAGCCGCCGGTCACGAGAATTCGCACAGCAAGAGCTAGCAGCGCCGAGGCAGGCGCGCTAGCGGATTTTCCGTTGCTGGGCGCTCAGATCGAGACCTGGAGAAACGCGTTCGTCGAAAGCGAGTGGATGCCGTGGCTGATCATCGGTCTGGCTGCGTTGCTGCGGTTCTTTTTGCTCGGAATGAAGCCGCCGCATTTCGACGAGGGCATCAACGGCTGGTTTGTCGATCAAATGGTCAAGAACGGTTTCTACAAATACGATCCGACCAATTATCACGGCCCACTGCATTTTTACGTGCTCTTCCTTTCGCAGACGTTGTTCGGCCGCAATCTTTGGGCGCTGCGGCTGCCGGTCGTGCTCGTCAGCATCAGTTGCGTTTGGTTGACGTTAAGATTCGAACCTTTCTTCGGGCGAACCGTCACTCGGTTCGCGGCGCTGGCGATGGCGGTCTCGCCCGGTTTTGTTTTTTACGGGCGCTATTCCATTCACGAAGTCTGGTTGCTCCTTTTCACGATGCTGTTTTTCTATGGGCTGTTCGGCCTCTGGAAATTTGGCACCGCGAATTATCTCTGGTGCGCCGGCATGGGATTGACCGGAATGATTCTGTCGAAGGAGACCTACATCCTTCATGTCGGTTGCGCCGCGATCGCGGCGGTCGTCTGTTACTTTTCAAATTATTTCAACGAACTCGACGATAGCCGGCCGGCCGCGCAAACCTGGAACTATGTCGATCTTTGGGTTGTCATCGGGACCGGCATTGCGCTGATTGTTTTCTTTTATTCTGGCACCTTCTTTCACTGGGACGGAGTGAAAGGGCTTTATCAGGCGTATAAACCATGGTTCAGAACCGGTAGCGAAGGCCATGGCCACGAGAAGCAGTGGTACTACTGGGTGCGATTGATCGCGCGCTACGAGTGGCCGGTGCTCGCCGGACTCATTGTTTGCTTACTCAGCATTCGTTTCAAACAAACGGCGTTGCGGTATCTCGCCATCTACGGCGTGGGAACCGTCATGGCTTACAGCATCATCAAATATAAAACGCCGTGGTGCATTATCAGTTTCGTCTGGCCGTTTCTGTTTACGTTTGGCGCCATGGTTACGGTCGCGCCGCTGCGATTTTCGGCCGCAACCTATCGGTGGATCGCCCTCATACTCTTCGGCTTTCTCGCCTACGCATTTTACTACGCAGAAACGAGCAAGTTTGAAGACGTCTGGCCTTACATACTGATTCTCGGAACTGGTTTGCTGTTACTCGCGCTGAGAACGCCGGAGATTACACAACTTCTGGCGAGCATCATCATCTGCGTTTCGCTCGGGCATTGTATCTGGCTGAATTATTTTCGCTGCACCACCGACACTGAACCTTATGTTTACGTGCAGAGTTATAATGACGTTACCAAGTTCACCGACCCGATCCTGCAACTGGCCCATTCCGACCCGCGCGCGTATCAACTGGTTGGCCATATTATTCGTGCGAGCCCTTATCCGTTGCCGTGGATCCTCGATGATTTCGGGCGCGTCGGATATTACGAGAAAGACAATTTGCCGGACAAAGTGGACGGCGATTTTCTTCTCGTGCAGGAGGACAAGATCGCCACGGTCGAAGCAAAGCTTCACGATTCTTACTACACCATGCCGATAAAGATTCGGCCCTATCAGGATTTATCGAAAGCTTATTTCAACGCCAAGATCTTCAGGAGCTTCTTCCCCGGACAATGGCCCATTTTCACCGGACCGGCGCCAACGCCGCCGCCGAGTCCGAGTCCAACTCCAAGTCCAAGTCCACCTAAATGAAATGGCTTTCCGGCGGGTTAACATTTGTAAACTTCGCGACCGTTTGCGGATTGCTCATTGGAATGGTCACCGGCGGGCTGAGCACACCGGTTGCCTGGGTCGCTCTTATATTAGCCGCTGGGTTCGCTCTCTTAGCATATCTTAGGACAACAGATCCGGAGCCGCTGGCCGATGTTTTAGATCGGGAAAAATCCAAAATATCGAAATATCGCAAGCTGCCGATATGGATTTTGGCCGGCTTCTTTACTATTTTCGCCGTCCGCTCATTTTGCTGGCTCCTGTTTGTCGACGGAACCGAACTGAAGATCCAATCGCCGATGAACCTGGGCGACCTCGGGCTTCATCTCACCCACATCCAATTTTTCGCCAACGGCGTTCGGCTTTGGCCATCCAACCCCATTTATGTCTTCAGCGATCATCTCCGTTATCCGGCTGGGATCGATTTCTTCAACGCGCTGCTGTTAAAGGCAGGTGTCGGCCTGATTCCTGGCCTGGTTTGGGTCGGGTTGCTCGCGTCCGTGGCCACCTTCTTCGCCTTCTACCGCTGGGGCGGCGGCTTTGCCATCGCGGGTTTTCTTTTTAACGGCGGTCTCGCCGGTTTTCAGTTTCTGCGCAATTTCAAATTCGCTGATTACCAGGACGTCAATAACATCGCCTGGAAAAGTATTCCGCTGACGATGTTCGTGACTCAGCGCGGCTTGCTCTACGCCATTCCCGCCGGCTTGATTTTACTCTGGCATTGGCGCGAAAAATATTTTCGACCCGCGCAAGATCGATCCGCCGACGGACGGATTCGCGGTGGCGAACAATCGGGGCCGCTTCCGTTTTGGGTTGAGCTCTCGCTTTATGCGTCGATGCCCCTCTTTCATCTTCACACCTTCATCGCGCTCAGCATCGCACTGATCTGCCTTTTCGTGGCGGGTGATCCGCAGATTCGCGGCCACGTCCTCACTCTTGTCCTGAGTGCTCTAATTCCAGCGACATTTCTTGTCTGGCTCATCAGCGATCATTTCCACGCCGGCTCAGTCCTCGAGTTCCATGCCGGCTGGGCCCAGAACGAAGGCGAATTCAAAATGCCATTCGTTCGATTCTGGTTCTTCAATTTCGGAATTCTCGTTCCACTGATGCTCACTTTGATCGGGCTCGTCGGCTGGCAGGCGTATCGATCGCATCAGACCAGGCGACTCGAATTATCCGCCGCGATTGCGATTGGACTTGGCGCATTCGTGTTGTCCTGCTGGCGGATCGGTCAACATACGTTCGGCTGGCGCTGGGCAATCGTGATTTTGTTCGCGTTCGCCTTACTCGCATGGTCGACAGCCCGGGTCGTAAAAGACGGATTCGGCTGGGAGAAAAAGCTGCCGGAAGAGATTGCGTTTATTTTCGCCGCCACCGCGATCTTTGTTTTCTTTTTCGCAATCAAAACGGCGCCGTGGATCTGGGACAATCTGAAGATAGGAATTTGGGCTTACTTCATCGTGTTGCCGTTTTTGTGGAGCCAATTGGTCACGCAATGGGAGCGACCGATCCGCTTCGCTGTTTGCTTCGCGCTTTTTGCTTCCGGGTTCGTAAGCTTGTTTGGCGGTCTGGCCGCAGGCAAAGGGGGCTTCGGTTTCGCCAATCGCGGCGAAGTGGATGCTATCGGCTTCGCGGTGCGAAAGATGCCGCTGGAAGAGCGTTTCGCAGCCTATCCGACCTACAACCATCCCCTGCTGCTCCAAGGTCGAAAAGTCGTGATGGGATATCCCGGACATCTTTGGACGCAGGGATTCGATGATTACGGCAAGACGAACGAGCAACTCACGAACCTGATGCAGGGCGCTCCCAATTGGCGTGACCTCGCCCGGACCCTGCACGTGCGCTACATTTTTTGGGGCCGCGAAGAAAAAACCAATTACGCATCGAGCGCGCGTCCGTGGGAAAAAACAGCAGCGCTCGCCGCTTCCGGAACGTGGGGCGCAATTTACGACTTGGAATTGGCGCGATCCGAAACGCCGGCAACGGTGCAGTGAGTTTCGCTCAACGCGTCGGCAGCGCGTTTAATACCAACTGACCCTGCGCAACCTGCCGGCCGTCGATCAGCGCTTCGACTTCAAATTGCAACAAGTCATCCACTGCGGCCATCTTTCGCGCGCGCAAAACGATTCGCTCCTCCGGACGGACCCCGCGAAAGAACTTCATTTGTCGAATCGCGGAGAGGAGAAAGCGCGGTTGCGTACTTTCCGGAAGGGCTGAAGCCGCGGCTATACCGGCGGTTTGGGCAAGCGCTTCCGTCAAGATCACACCCGGAACGAGTGGATCGCCCGGAAAATGTCCGGCGAACATCGGATCGTCGCTCGGAAACTGCGTTTCGCACTCAGCTGATACACCTGGCTCGGACGTAATCAACTTCCGCACAAACACAAATGGCGGCCGGTGCGGCAATCCAAGAAAACGATCAGTCACGTTCGCTTCAACCGTTGACGAAATAGGCGAACTTCCAGCTTCCTTTGA
>DASTJU010000165.1:0-6969 GCA_035716295.1 Chthoniobacterales bacterium
CGACGATCAATTATCTCCGCGAGCAGAAAGCGAAGACGATTTTGATGTCGCACTTCGGCCGCCCGAAAGGTAAGCGCGTCCAGAAATACACCCTCCTACCAGTCGGCGACCACTTGCACACGCTGATTGATCATCCCGTCATCTTTAGTCACGACACGATTGGCGAAGTGCCGGAAAAAATTATCGCTTTGATGCAGGAGGGCGACGTGGCGCTTGTGCAAAATCTGCGGTTTCAGCCAGAGGAGGAAGCGAACGATCCAAAATTTGCGCAGGCGCTGGCGAAATTCGGCGAGGTCTATGTCAACGACGCGTTCGGCGCCGCGCATCGCGCGCACGCGTCAACTGTCGGCGTGACAAAATTCATCGAGAAATGCGCGATGGGTTTTTTGATGGAGAAGGAGCTGAAATATCTGCACGAAGAGCTGGATAATCCGGCCAAGCCCTTCCTCGTCATCATGGGCGGCGCCAAGGTGTCGGACAAAATCGGCGTCCTGAAGGCGTTGATGAAAAAGGCCGACTCGATCCTGATCGGCGGAGCGATGGCGAATACGTTTTTCAAAGCCCAGGGGATTCCGATCGGGGCCAGTCGCGTCGAAGCGGACAAAACGGATTTGGCAACGGAACTTGTCGATCTTGCGAAAGAGCGCGGCGCTAAATTTCTTCTACCGATCGATGTCATCGAGACACAGGAAATTAAACCGGGCGCGCCGACCCGGAACACGAGCCGCTTGTCGCGCGAGCACGGGATCACTGAGGGCTGGCAGGCGGTCGATATCGGGAAAGCCACGATCGCGTTGTTTGAGGAGGAGATCGCGAAGGCGAAGACGATTCTCTGGAATGGGCCGGTTGGCGTTTTTGAGATTCCAGATTTTGCCGAAGGGACAATCGCGATCGCTGAAGCAATGGCCAAATCCGGGGCCACGACAGTTATTGGCGGCGGCGATTCGGTCACGGCGGTAAAACAAGCCGGGCTCGCCGATAAAATGACTTTCATTTCGACCGGCGGCGGAGCGTCGCTCGAGTTGCTGGAAGGCAAGGAGCTGCCCGGAGTCGCAGCGCTGACCGACAAATAATTTTATGAGAAAGAAAATCGTTGCCGCCAATTGGAAAATGAACATGACGCAGGCCGAGTCGGCCCGTTTTGTCCAATCATTGTTGCTCGATCTCGGCGACATCACCGATGTCGAAGTTGTGATCGTGCCGCCATTCACCGCGATCGCGAAGGTGATGGAAGCGCTTGGCGCTTCACAGAGCATCAAAGTAGGCGCGCAAAACATGCATTGGGAACCGAACGGGCCGTTTACCGGCGAGATCAGCACCGCGCTGCTGCGCGATTTGCTCGTGCGTTACGTGGTGCTTGGTCACAGCGAACGGCGCACCTTGTTTGGCGAGACCGACGAAATTGTGAATCGCAAAGTACGCGCCGCGCACGAGGCCACGTTGCGGCCGATCGTTTGCGTCGGCGAAACCCTCGAACAGCGCGACAAAGGCAATGTCGAAAAGATATTGTCGATCCAACTGCGCGGAAGTTTGAAGGACCTCAACGAAAAGGAGCTTCAGGAAACTGTGATCGCGTATGAGCCGATCTGGGCGATCGGCACCGGACGCAACGCCACACCGGAGCAGGCGCAGCAGGCGCACGCGTTCATTCGCCACACCTTGGGGGAAATATCCGACGAAGCGACGGCCGAGCGCATTCGCATTCAATACGGCGGCAGCGTGAAACCGGAGAACGCCAGCGATCTGATGACGCAACCGGACATTGACGGTGCGCTGGTGGGTGGAGCCAGCCTCGATCCACGTAGCTTTGCCCAAATCGTCAAAGCCGCGCGCGAAAAATAATTACTTCTTAATCTCGAGATAGGTCCGAACCTGCACTTTGTTGGTGCCCGGTTGCAATTCTTCCACCCGCATCTGTTTCAAAAACCAGCGATTGTCGATCTTTTGCGCGGAGATAACCTCGAACCGTTTCGCTAGCTTTCCGTTCCAATCGTAGCCTTCCATTCGCATGAGCGCGCCGCTCGCCTTGTCGACCCAAATCAGGACGTTCCAGTATTGGAGATCGCGCGATGGCGAGACCACTTGCAGTTTCCAACAACTGCGAGTGCGGACGGTTTCGTCCCCGAACACCCGCGCATTCGGCCAATACAGAAACTCCAGCGTCAAATCTTCGTAACTGATTCCGGTGCCGCGGACTTTTTCTTTCAACTTCTCGACCGGGAATTTTTCCGAGCCGGCATCGGTCACGAGATCGAGACGCGATCCATTTTCGTCGAGGCGCAATTGCAAAACTTCATCCGGATCGACGAATGAGTAGCGGATGAGCGGCCCGGTTTGGCTGAGATGAAATGGAACCACCTTCTCGTTTTCGCGAAGCTGTCCATCGAGATCGATCTGCTGACGTGACTCGAGCATGCGGACCGAATCTAGAATCTCTTTCGCAGACGGCGGCGGGGCAGCCGACAAACGAGCCACCGCGATGGCCAGAATAACAATGGTAACACGCATCGCGCTTGACCTTTTCAAGGTCTCAACGAATCACCTATCATCGGCTCTGCCAAATGGATCAGCAGCTTTTTCATCTTATCAACGAGCGATGGACGAGCCCGGCCCTGGATTTGTTCATGGCCGCGATCAGTGATGCCGACGTTTGGAAGCCGTTACTCATAATACTTATCTTTGCCGCGCTCATCTTTGGTGGATTTAAGGCGCGCGCCTGCATTTTTTGTTTATTGATCGCGATCGTGATTGCCGAACCGGTCACAAACACATTGAAATCGGCGATCAATCGCAAACGTCCCAAGCATGCGGCCTCGGTCCGGATGGTGCGACTTGAGAAAGGGCGGCCCGAGTTTATGTCGATCTTCAAAAAGCCGGTAGTGCGCCGTTCCGACGAATCCGATAAACGACGTGGCGATGCTTCTTTTCCATCGGGCCACATGACCAACAACACCATCGCCGCAATCTGTTTGACTCTGTTTTACCGGCGCGGCTGGCTCTACTGGATTTTCACCGCTCTCATTGGCTACTCGCGAATTTATTTGGGCGCCCACTGGCCGAGCGATATCGTCGGCACGTTTTTTCTGGCCGCGGCCGAGGCGTTTTTTATCCTGGCGGCGCTGGAATTGATCTGGCGCTGGGTCGCCAAGAGATGGGCCCCGGGAATCTTTGCGCGGCATCCGAGTTTGGTAGTTAATCCGGCTGAATGAGCAAGACACGAGCGGTTTGGTTCTTCATCGCAGCGCTGACGCTGATTCGATTGTCGATGTTGGGATCGACTGATCTCGAATTCGACGAAGCGCATTACTGGATGTGGTCGGAACGACTGGCGCCAGGTTATTTCAGTAAAGGTCCGGGGATTGCCTTTGCGATTCACGCCAGCGCCGCGATTTTCGGCGCGACCGAATTCGGCGTGCGTTTTTGGAGTCCGATCCTCGCCGGCTGCACAAGCTTGTTCCTTTTCTATTTCGGGCGGCGTTTGTTTAGCGAAAACGTTGGTCTCTGGACCGTGATCGCGTTCAATGTCACGCCCATCTTTAATATCGGGGCGTTTGTCATAACGACCGACTCGTTGTCGATCTTCTTCTGGTTGGCGGCGATGTTCACGTTTTGGCTCGCGGTTGAAAAGAGTCCTCAGTTTTCGTTTTACTGGCCGTTAACTGGGTTACTTATCGGCCTTGGATTTCTGAGTCGATGGATCAACGCCCTCGAAATCGTCTGCGTCTTGCTCGTTCTCGCTTTTGCTCCGCGACTCCGACAGGAATTCAAACGACCGGGCTTGTATTGGTTGCTCGGGCTTTTCGTAGTTTGCACGATCCCGCCAATCGTTTGGAACGCGCAACACGCCTGGATCACCGTGCTTCATCTGCGCACCCGCGGCGGCCTGACTGACGACGTTGGGTTTCGACCGCTCGAGCCACTCAAATTTTTTGGTGAGCATTTCATTTTTTACTCACCTCTGCTTTTTGCCGCTCTGGTCTGGGGCGTGATCGGCAGCTGGCGCCGGGTAAATCAACAATTCAAAATTCTGTTTCTCTTTTGGTTTGGATTGCCGGTGTTCGCTTTTTATTTACTGCTCTCGTTAAATCACGTCGCGACGCCGAACTGGGACGCGGTCTCATTTCTTAGCTTCGGATTACTCGCTACCCATTATTGGTGTGAGCGAATCGAAACCCGCGGCGTTAGAAGCTTTGCCGCTGCCGCCGTTCTTCTCGGATTTGTGATCAGCCTCTTCGCGCTCGATTCCGATTTGCTCCGGAGCGCCGGATTCCGTTTCTGGCGAAAGGATCCGAGCGATCGGCTGCGCGGTTGGAAATCGATGACCGCTGAAGTGGAGCGAATTCGCAACGATCTGGAAACAAAACTGGGCGAGAAATTATTTCTGATTGCGGACGAGCGCCATCGCGCTTCCGAGATCTCGTTTTATTTGCGGGACAAGCGCGTCGAAGGTCCGGGGCATCCACCGGTCTACCTGGTTGAATCTCAGGATCTGATTAATCAGTTTTCGTTCTGGCCGCGCTACGATCAATTTGTCGATGCGCCGGCCAAGCCCGGCCAATCTAGGGATGAAACGTTTACCGAACAAAAAGGAGAGAATCCTTTTGTGGGCCGGAGCGCGCTTCTCGTTCGAAATTTCGGTAAGAATCCGCCGCACAACATTCGGGCCGCGTTTGAATCGACCGAGCTCGTCGGCACAATCGAATTGAAGCGTTTTGGCGAACATGTGCGCTACTGGCAGGTGTTTCTTTGCCGGCATTATCGCACCCTGCCCTTATGAACGGTACCCCTGCATCACCGGGTGTTTCTGTCGTAGTGCCCGTCTTCAACGAAGAAGAGAACATATCGATCTTGCTATCGGAGTTACGGGCGGCGCTCTCCGGTTTGGATTATGAAATTATTTTTGTCGATGACGGCTCGACCGATCGTAGCGCCGAAAGGATTGAAACGGCGGAGAATGTTCGGCTGATGCGTTTTGAGAAAAATGCCGGCCAAAGCGCTGCGTTGTATGCCGGCGTTCGTGCCGCGCGCGGAGAAACGATTGTGATGATCGACAGCGACCTCCAAAACGATCCGCTCGACATTCCGCGTTTGCTCGCGGAAATCTCCAGCGGCGCCGATCTTGTCTGCGGTTATCGGGCAAAGCGGAAAGACACAATCACCAAGCGTCTGACCAGTCGGATCGCGAATTTTGTTCGCAGCCGTTTCACCAAAGATTACGTGCGCGACACCGGTTGCACCCTCAAGGCAATGCGCCGCGAATGCGCGGACGCGCTGGTCCCGTTTAAGGGCATGCATCGATTCATCCCCGCCTTAATTCGGGGCGCGGGCTATCGGCTGGTTGAAATTCCGGTAAACCATCGCCCGCGCCGGTTCGGTCAGACCAAATACGGGTTTGGCAGTCGCGCGCTGCGCGCCACCGTCGACATGTTCGGTGTCCGCTGGCTGCTCTCGCGCCGTTTGAATTACAAAATCCGGGATTCCTGAGCCGAAATGCGCTTGTCAATATAAGCGTCACCGCTAAGCTTGCGCTCCCGAATCGCGCACTCTGCATGTCGTTGGGCAATTTACTTTCCGCCGAGCAAATCATCCCCGAGATGACGGCAACTGAGCGTTGGCCGGCCATCGTCGAGCTGATCGATCTGCTCGTCCGCCTTAGCAAAATCAAACCGGAGGATCGCGATAGCGTCCTCGCCTCGCTCAAACAGCGCGAAGAAACGATGAGCACCGGCATCGGTTTCGGGATCGCGATTCCACACTGTTCATCCGATCGCATCGATGACGTGGTCGCGGCTTTCGGAAGATCGACAGCTGGGATCGAGTTCGACGCCCTCGACAACGCGCCCGTGAAATTCGTCGTCCTATTCATTGTTCCCAAGAACCAATTTCAAACCCATCTCCGCACCCTGGCGTCGATCGCGAAATTTCTAAACGATCGCGGCACGCGGGAAAAGCTGGGCAGCGCAAAATCGACCGAAGAGATCCTGTCGATCTTTCGCGAAAGCGGACCAAAATAACTGTAGCGGCGCTCTATGCGCGCCGCATTGTTTCGTCCGACGGTCATAGACCGCCGCTCCAGGTCCGGTCATGGAAACTTTTCAGACGCTTCTCGCCAAAAAACTAAGCGACGCCCTCGCGAGGGCCGGATTCTCAAACGCCGGCGAGTTGACCCAGGCGACTGATCCGCGCTTCGGCGATTATCAAACAAATGCGGCGTTGGTACTTGGAAAGCAACGCGGCGAAAATCCGAGAGCTGTTGCAGAGAAAATATTGCAGCATCTTGATGTCGCCGATTTGTGTGAGTCGCCTACTGTCGCCGGCGCCGGCTTTATCAATTTTTCTTTGTTGCCCGGCGCCGTCGCCAAAAAAACCGCGGGACTCTTCACCGACCAGCGTCTTGGCGTTGCAAGATCGACATCTCCCAAAAAAATCGTGATCGATTTCGGCTCGCCCAATGTGGCCAAGCCGATGCATGTCGGCCACATTCGCAGCACCGCTCTCGGTGACGCCCTCGCGCGGATCGCGACTTTTCTCGGTCACGATGTGATCCGCGATAATCATATCGGCGATTGGGGCACGCAGTTTGGAATGGTGATCTGGGGCTGGAAGAATTTGCTCGATCGACAAGCGCTCCAGCGCGATCCGCTGGCCGAGATTGTTCGCATTTATAAAGAGACGAACGCAAGATCGACATCCGATCCGGCGGTGCGAGACGCGTGCCGCCAGGAATTGGTCAAACTTCAATCCGGCGACAAGGAAAATACCGATATCTGGAACGAGTGCGTCGCGTTCTCGATGCAGGATTTCCAGCACGTGTACCAATTGCTGGACGTTCATTACGACATCCAGTGCGGCGAAAGTTTTTACAACGATCGTCTGGCCGGCGTCGTGGAGCGGTTACTTAAAGCCAAAATAGCTGAAGTGAGCGAGGGGGCGGTTGTCGTTTTCTTTCGCGATGTTCCCGAGTTGGCG
>DASTJU010000166.1:0-5850 GCA_035716295.1 Chthoniobacterales bacterium
AAGTTTTCCAACGCCTGGTCGAACGCGGAAACTCGATCATCGTGATCGAGCACAATCTCGAAGTGATTAAGTCGGCTGACTGGATTGTCGATCTTGGACCCGAGGCGGGAGACGATGGCGGCGAAGTTGTTGGCGTTGGCACGCCAGAGCAGCTCGCCAAGATCGAAAATTCGCACACCGGCAGATTCTTGCGAAACGCTCTCTCGAGCACACGAACGTCGTCGCGCACTTCGTCACGGCGACCGGTTTATAATGGTGACGAAGAGGAACTCGCGCGAGCAGCAGAAACGGCTCCGCGTTTCCGAATTAACGGCAGCGATGGCGCAATCGGCATTCATGGCGCCCGCGAGCACAATTTGAAAAACATCGACGTCAAGATTCCGCGCGACCAGATGGTAGTCATCACCGGATTGAGCGGGTCCGGAAAATCGACGCTCGCGTTCGATATTTTGTTCGCTGAAGGCCAGCGAAGATTTCTCGACAGCATGTCGCCTTATGCGCGGCAATTTGTCGAGCAACTTGAAAAACCGGATGTCGATCTTGTCACCGGCTTGCCGCCGAGTGTCGCGATCGAGCAACGCGTCACCCGCGGCGGCGGCAAATCAACGGTCGCGACGGTGACCGAGGTTTATCATTTTCTGCGTCTGCTCTTTGCCAAAACCGGAACGCAATTTTGTCCGGAGTGCGATTTGCCGGTGGAAAAGCAAAGTCTGGCCGCGATCGTGAAACAGATTGAGGCCGCGGTTGCGCGGCCGCGGGGCGGCGCGCTCAAAGTGCTCGCGCCGATCGTCAAAGCGCGAAAAGGATTTCACACCGACGTCGCGCGCTGGGCCGAGCGCCAGGGCTTCGACACCTTGTATGTCGACGGCGAGCTCATCCCGATCGCGCAGTTTAAAAGGTTGGAGCGTTTCAAAGAACACACCATTTCGGTTGTCATGGGCGTGATCGATGCCAAGCGGATCGCGAAAGCGCGGAACCTGGCGCAACGCGCGCTCGATATCGGCCGCGGCACGGCGCACCTCCTCGATTCGAAAAACCGGCTCACGGTCGTGAGCACGGAGATGAGTTGTCCGAATTGCGGCCGCGCGTTCGAAGAACTCGATCCGCGTTTGTTCTCCTTCAATTCGCCCCACGGCGCGTGCGGTGAATGCGGCGGGTTCGGCGAAATTTGGGACCAGCAGTTTCAGACCGGCGAAGACGACAACAGCGACTCCGTTCTAGAAAACGAGTTGGCGGCCGAGCGCGAATCGGAATGGATCGATGCGACCGAAGCGCACGAATGTCCGAGCTGCCATGGTTCGCGCTTGAACGCAGTTGCGCGCCACGTCCGCGTGCAAGGCCAGACCATCGATCAGTTCACAAGCCTTTCGGCAAGCGAAGCCGCGCGCAAGATCGACAAGTTGAAATTTGCCGGGACGCAACAAACGATTGCCGCCGATCTCATTCCCGAAATTCGGCAGCGGCTGCTCTTCATGGAGAATGTCGGGCTCGGTTATCTCGCGCTCGGGCGTTCCGCGAAGACATTGAGCGGCGGCGAATCGCAGCGGATTCGATTGGCGGCCCAGCTTGGATCGAATTTGCGCGGCGTCCTTTACGTTTTGGACGAGCCAACCATCGGTCTGCATTCGCGCGACAATTTGCGATTGCTCGACACGCTGGTGGCGTTGCGGGAAAAGGGAAATTCACTCGTGATCGTCGAGCACGACGAAGAAACGATGCGGCGCGCCGATCACATTGTCGATCTTGGTCCGCGCGCGGGAACTCATGGCGGCGAAGTCGTTGCCACTGGAACGTTGCGCGACATCGAACGTTCGAAGAATTCTGAGACCGGTCGTTGTTTAAAGAACCCGCTTTGTCATCCGACCCGCAAATCGCGCCGATCACTGGAAGCGGTCGAGAACTGGGTCCAAGTCCACGGCGCGAGCGCGAACAACTTGAAGGATGTCGATGTTCGCTTTCCAGTGGGGCGCTTGTCCGTCATCACCGGAATTTCGGGTTCGGGCAAATCAACCTTGATGCATGACGTGCTTCTGCCGGCAGTGATTGAGCAATTGGAAAATCGAAAACGGAGAGGCAACGGCGATTTGTTTAAGTTGGTCAGCGGCACCGAAAAGATCGAAGCGATTTACGAAGTCGATCAATCTCCGATCGGCAAGACCTCGCGCTCGACTCCCGGCACTTACGTGAAAATTTTCGATGAGATCCGGAATCTCTATGCGCAATTGCCGGTGTCGCGGGTGCGCGGGTATTCCGCCAGCCGATTTTCGTTCAACGCCGAAGGCGGGCGTTGCGAAAGCTGCAAAGGCCAGGGCGTGATCAAGCTGGAGATGAATTTCCTGCCGGAGGCGTTGGTGCCGTGCGAAGACTGCGGCGGGCGTCGTTATAATCCGCAAACTCTCGAGGTCCTCTACAACGAAAAGTCGATTGGCGACGTGATGGAGATGACGATTGAGGAAGCGGCGGAGTTTTTTCACGCTCATCCGAAAATCGAGCGTGCCCTTTCGTTGCTTAACGAAACCGGTCTTGGCTATCTCAAACTCGGCCAGCCGAGTCCGACCTTGAGCGGCGGAGAAGCGCAACGCTTGAAGCTAGTCACCCAATTGAAACGCGGTGTCGGTCGCGCGGAGAACGAACGGATTCGCAAAATGCGCAAACCCGGATCGACGCTTTATCTCCTTGAGGAACCGACGATCGGTTTGCACATGGCCGATGTCGATCTTCTCCTCACCGTGCTGCATCGGCTGGTCGATGAAGGAAACACCGTGATCGTGATCGAGCACAATCTGAGCGTGATCGCCGAAGCCGATTACATTGTCGATCTTGGGCCTGAGGCCGGCGCAGACGGCGGAAAAGTCGTGGTGGTCGGAACGCCCGAACAAGTCGCGAAAAATAAAACGAGCCGCACCGCGCCGTTTTTGCGGAAAGTACTCGCGCAATCAGGCGCAGATCGTCAAAAGTGAACGCGCACCGCGCCTAACGAATGCTTGCTTACTACGTTCACAACCTCAATCCGTTCATTTTCAGTTTCAATGTTGATATCGATTTCCTTTTTATCCATCTCCACGGTCCGATTGGGCCGCGCTGGTACGGACTCGCATATGTGCTCGCCTTTGCTTGCAGCTACGTACTGTTTCGATTTCTCGCGAAGAAGGGTTATGCCGATCTGCCGCTGGCAAGAGTGGGCGACTTCATTACCGGCGCCGCCCTTTTCGGAGTAATCGTCGGGGGACGGCTCGGCTACGTCCTTTTCTATGCGCCGGAAATGCTGGGCCAACCAATTTCGATTCTCCAGGTATGGAAGGGTGGAATGTCGAGCCACGGCGGGATGCTCGGACTGCTCGCGTTCACTTTTTACTATGCATGGCGGCATAAAATCTCCTGGCCGAATCTGGGCGACAATCTGGGCGTGAGCGCACCGATCGGGCTGTTTTTCGGGCGTTGCGCCAATTTCATCAATGGCGAGCTTTATGGTCGCGCGACCAACGTCTCGTGGGCGATGCAGTTTCCGAAAGAACTGACGGAAAACGTTGGCCGGGCCGAACACGCGATCATTGCCTGCCGACAGATTGATCCCTCACTGAATTCATCGGACGCCATTGTCGCCGCAGTGCGGCATGAACCACAGGTGAAAGAGCTTCTCCGCGGGATTCTGACTCCGCGACATCCATCACAGCTTTACGAAGCTTTCTTTGAAGGAATCGTCTTGTTCGCGATCCTCTGGTTCGTCCGGACGCGAATGCGGCAACCGAACGGAGTTCTTACCGGCTTGTTTTTCATTTGCTACGCGATCTTTCGGATCATCGTCGAAAATTTTCGCGAACCGGATGCCACCTTGATCGCCGGTTTCACCCGCGGGCAGTTCTTTTCGTTCTTTCTGATCGTGATTGGTTTCGCTTTTGTGATTGTCGCCAAACTGCGGCCGACGTTTCCGAAAAAGATCACCGTGCGCGACTAGCCCTTTCGCTTTCGTCAGAATCCGCTAATAGTTCCGCAGGTGACGCGGAGATGCTTTCATTGATTGCGGCCGGCGGTCTGGTCTTTGCATTTGAGCACGCCACCATTGCCGGCAAGCTCGTTCTCCTTCTCCTCGCGGTCGTTTCGATCTTCAGCTGGTCGGTCATGGTCACGAAAATGCGCGTGATCCAGTTTGCCCGAAAACAAAACGCGCATTTTCTCGCCGCGTTCCGGCAGGATCGACAACCGCTGCGGCTATTCGAAAAAAACGCGCGCTTTCCAGGTTCCCCGATTTTTAACGTTTATCGCGCGGGTTGCCAGGAGATGACATTTCATTTGCTTGGATCGGCCGAAGTAGACGAAACCTTCCGCGCACGGCTTGGCAGTTCCGAAAAAATTACCGGAGCGCAAATGGGTGCCGTGACGGCGGCGATGGAGCGCGCCGTGGGCGAAACCGCGCTCGAGCTCGAGTCGCAAATGATTTTGCTCGCAACGGCGGTGAGCGGTTCGCCGTTTCTTGGATTGCTCGGCACGGTCTGGGGCGTAATGGACGCGTTCACCGGAGTCGCCGAAGCGGGCGCGCCTAATCTTGCTTCGATGGCCCCCGGCGTTTCCGGCGCACTGATCACAACCGTGACCGCGCTCTGCGTCGCGATCCCTGCGATGTTCGGCTACAATTTTTTGGTCACGCGCATTCGCGGAATGATCGTGGAGATGGACAACTTTGCGGCTGAGCTCGCGTCTGAGTTCGAGCATAAGTTCGTCGATCACACCGCGCGCGAATCGGCATTTCGCAGATGAGACGTTACTCACAACGGCAAAATCTTTCCTCGCTCTCCGAGATCAACATCACGCCGCTGCTCGATCTCGCGTTCGTGTTGCTCATCATCTTCATGATCACAACACCGCTGCTCGAGAGCAGCATGAGCCTGATCATTCCATCGAGCGGCGAAGCGAATCCAACGGTGACTTCGGCGCAAGTGCAGACGATTTCGATCGATCGGAATGAAACGATTCGTTTGAACAATGAACTTGTCGATCCTGGCGCGCTCACTGCGCAGTTGAGCGAGATCAAGCGCGCCAATCCGGACGTCGCGATTGTCATTCGACCGGATCGCGACCTGCCCGTGCAAAAACTGGTCACGTTGATGGATGCGTTGCAGCGGGCGCAGATCATGAAGGTCGGCATCGCGACCAAAGCTGAGGCGAAATAAGAGATGCCGAAAAATCTGCGCTTCTGGAGCAATGTTACACTGATCGCCCTGGCGCACGTTGCGGTCGTTGTCGGATTGATTCGCTGGAGCCGTGCCAGCAGTAATGCAGGCGCGCAAAGCGTGGTCTGGTTAAACGGCGGAGGCGGGGATGGCGTTGTCACCGAAAAAAAGAATTCGCCGGCGCCCGTGAAATCGCCGTTACCTAGAAAAGAATCGAAAACGGAGTCACTAAAGGAACGGGAGCCGGTTGAAGATCGGCCGTATCTGGCCTCGGCGCCGAGCGAGATTCAGCTGCCAACACCTAAACCTTCACCCAAGCCGACGCCCACTGCGACGCCGGCTCGAAGTCCCAAGCCAAGTTCAACCGCAAAAGCAAAGCCAACGCCGAAGCCGACACCGAAACCCACGCCCAAACCGTCGCCCAAGAAATTAGTTGTGGCCAAGGCGTCTCCGAAGCCGTCGCCAAAACTCAAACCGCCAGAAAATGATCAAAGCGATGAAGAGCGGACCATCGACTCGGAGAAGGAGAAAGCGGAGCTAGCGAAGAGCGAACCGGTTGAGTCAGCGTCCACAAAGAAATCGGTCGCGACTCAAACTGGCAGCGGCAAAGGGGCCGCGCCGGGCAGCGGTGCTGGTCGCGCGAGCGGAGCGGGCAGTGAATCGCAGTTCGGTTGGTACGGCA
>DASTJU010000167.1:0-7094 GCA_035716295.1 Chthoniobacterales bacterium
CCGATGATATCGTGGGACACGAGCGGTTCGTCGCTGTATTCGAGCACGCCTTTATAGCTTTTGTCCGACGCGGCTTCTTTGAACGCCGCGTTGACCGTTTCGATGGTTGCGTCTTTTTCCAAGACCGCGCTGAAATCGGTCACCGAACCGTCCGGCGTCGGCACTCGAAACGCGCCGCCATTTAATTTTCCTTTCAGATCCGGGATCACTTCGCCGATCGCTTTGGCCGCGCCGGTGCTCGAGGGAATGATGCTGACCGCGGCCGCCCGCGCGCGACGCAAATCTTCATGAGGAAAATCGAGAATGCGCTGGTCGTTGGTGTAGCTGTGGATCGTGCTCATGAATCCGTGCGCGATGCCGAACTTGTCGTGCAAAACTTTGGCCAGGGGCGCGAGACAGTTGGTAGTGCAACTGGCGTTGGAAACAATGGTGTGTTTTGCCGGGTCGTAGATGCTGTCATTAATTCCAATGCAAATCGTCGCGTCCGGATTCTTCGCCGGTGCACTGATCAATACCCCCTTCGCTCCGGCCTTACTAATATGCAGATCGGCCTTCTCCCGCGCGGTGAAAAACCCGGTCGATTCCAGGACAACTTCGACATTCAGCTTTTTCCACGGGAGATTTCCGGGATCGCGTTCTTTGAAGACCTTAATTTTATGACCGCGCACGACGATGTTCTCCTCATCGAAGCTGATTTCGCCGTCGAACTTTCCATGGACCGAGTCCCATTTGAGAAGATGCGCGAGAGTTTTGGTGTCGGTGAGATCGTTGATTGCGTGGACGCGCTCGACTTGTTTCTGCGTCATCGCGCGCAAGACGTTGCGACCGATACGTCCGAAGCCGTTGATTCCGTAATTAGCCATAAGCAAGAAGGTTAAGTTTGGAAGGGTTTACACCCTAGCGTTCAACGTCCAACATTCAACGGTAGCGTTGGATTTTTCATCGATGGGATCATGAGGGTAATCATCGGAACAGTCGTTAGTTTCGCGCTTATCTTTCTTGCACAATTCATGACTGCCGCGTCCCACGATTCCTCATCGGTGAAACGAATCCTTGTTCTCGGCGATAGCTTGTCGGCGGGATTCGGCCTGGAACCGAACCAGGCTTATCCGGCGTTGTTAAGCGAAAAATTGCGCGAGACCGGTTTGACCAATTTCGAAATCACGAACGCCAGTCAAAGCGGCGGGACGACTGAAGGCGGCTTACAGCGCCTTCCCGCGCATCTCAAACGCAACTCCGACAGTCGTCGCGAGCAGAGGATCGACATCTTCATTCTCGAGCTCGGAATCAACGACGCGTTTCGTGGCGTGCCCATTTCTGGAATTCGAAATAATTTGCAGGCGATCATCGATATGGTGAAAGCGCGTTATCCGAACGCGCGCATCGTCATTGCGGGAATGCAGCTGCCCAATTACACCGACGATGCTTACGTTTCCGCATTCGGGCAGATCTATGCTGACTTGACCGCGAAAAATAACGCCGCGCTGATTCCCTATTTACTCGAAGGCGTTGCCGGCGATCCGCTCTTGAATCAACCAGACCACGTCCATCCAAACGCCGCCGGCCAAAAAATTCTCGGCGACAATGTGTGGCGCGTGCTCGAACCGATCGCGCGCGCGCGTTCCGGGACCGGTCGCGGATTAAACCGCGGGTTGCTGCTGGGTCAGGCAGTGAAACGTGCCCAGACCCCAGATTAATTCCCGACAGTCGATTCCAACCACGCGGCGCTTGGGAAAACAATCACGCAAGATCGACAATGCAATTTCGTCGGCTGGATCGGCAAACGTCGGGACGAGCACGCAACTATTTGCGATGTAGAAATTCGCGTAACTCGCAGGCAAGCGCAGATCTTCCCGCACAATTCTTTTCGGCATCGGCAAAGTGACGATGTCGATCTTGCGGCCGCCGATTTTCATTTTTCGGAGACGCTCGAGATTTTCCTGAAGCGGTTTGTAATTCGCGTCGTCCGAATTTTCTTCAACCACGGTTACCACTTTTGTTTCTGAAACGAAACGTGCGAGATCGTCGATGTGCCCGTCGGTGTCGTCGCCTTCGATTCCATCGCCGAGCCAGAGGATGTCGCTGACACCGAGAAAGTCGCGCAGTCGCCCTTCAATTTCCTCGCGCGAGAGATTTGGATTGCGATTTTTATTCAGAAGACACGATTCGCTGGTGAGCAGAGCGCCCGCGCCGTTCACTTCGATTGAGCCGCCTTCCAAAATCATTCGCGGATAAAAAACCGGAACTTTCAGAATCTCGGCAATGCGGGTCGGAACAACTTCATCGAGATCGAACGGCGGATATTTATTTCCCCAGGCATTATAATCCCAATCGACGATCGCGAGCTTTGGATCGTTCTTGCGCGTCAAGAAAATCGGGCCGTGATCGCGGCACCACGGCTCGTTCGTAGGGATTTCGTAATAGGTGATGCATTCCTGCTGTGGCAGCACATCCAGAACCGCGCGCGCTTCAGCTTCATGCGCGCCGTTTATTACGTTGACGCAAACTGGTTCGCTTTCGACCAACGCGGCGACCATTTCGCGTAATGCCGGCAATACGCGATCGAATGAATCAGGAAAACTGATTCCTTCGCGCCGCGGCCACGATAACCAGGTCGCTGTGTGTCGCTCCCATTCTGCCGGCATGCGGTAGCCGAGTTCGGCTGGAGTTTGCGTCGATGACATCGAAGCGAACGTTCAACGCTCAACGCTCAACGTTCAATGGCCTACCTTTTACCGAGAAACATTTCTTTCACTGAGCTCGCGGACTCAGCGACGGTCTGGGCTGCGATCGGCGCATGATAAGTGTGACAGGTGATGCATTCGGCGACGACTTTGCCCTGCGGGCTATGACACATGATACAACTGGCCTTTGCCGGCATGAGCACGTCGGCAGTTTCGCGGCTTTGCGCTGCTTGATGACAAATCGCGCAGTCGAGCGGTTTTTGCGTTGTCGGATCAACCTGATGTTTGGCGTGATTGAAATTTGCCTGCGGCATCCAGCGATCGACCAAAATCGGTTTCGTAATTGCGGGCGCGCCCTTTGTGACCGGTTTCACTTCGTGGCAAAAAGCGCAGCCGGTAAAATTTCCGCGCGCGGCCGCGCCCATCGTTTGCTGCGGTTTATAAGGGTCCTTAGTGAAGAAAACCGCGCGCTCGAGTTCGTCGCCGGAATGAAACTGGTCGCGTAGTTGTTTGATTTGTTGGGCGACAAAGCCGGGGACCTCGCGCTCGGGGATTCCTTTTTTCAACCGCGCGTAATCCGCGTATTGCGCGGGCAAGCTGCGCAAAAATGTCCGGACAAGATCGACATTCCCATGCGGAATACGCATTTCCGGATTTCGCCAATCGAACTGGAGTGAATGACAGGCCTGACAATTGGCGGCGAAATTGATTCGTTGATAGAACCGGCCGTCCGGCTGGAGCTGGTGACAATAATTGCAGTCGAGCTTCTGTCCGTTCACCGGCGGAATGTCAGCAGCGACGTGGCGCTGATGATTGAAACGAAGCAGATCGGGATCGCGCGCGTTCACCCGTTTCAGTTGAAACTCGGGATGTGCTTCCCAAAACGAAGTGAACGTTGCTGTGAAACCCTGCGGCGGTCGCGGTAACTCGAAGACGATTTGTTGGGCCGGACGCGGGTGTCGATGGAACGCGTCGCGCGGAATGCTCGTTCCTTTCTGCGCCGACGCCGCCATGGTAGCGGAATTATTGTGGCAAGTCGCGCATTGCGAGTTCGCTACCAGTCTCAAATTATTCAGGCCGCGATGTTCCTGGTGACACGAGGAACAGGAACTATTCTGGACGACGTTGGCTTCGTGAAAGCTGTGCTTTTGGTGACAGCTTTCGCATTTGCGATCGATCGCTTCGACGGCGACGCCGTTGCGAAAACGATCGCGTAACACCTCAGTAAATTTTCCGGTAACGGCATTGCGGTCGTGACACTGCGCGCAGTTGTCAGCGAACTTCGCGTGACTCGTCGAAATTTTTCCGGCATTAAAAAAAGTTTCGCGGCCGCAACGGGGAAAGAGGAAAATCGCGACCAGGCCGCCGAGGATCGTCAATAAACTGACGATGAGTCGCGTGCGCCGCCAGGGATGAAGCCGGCGGTAATAACCGAGGTTGCCTTTGTAACGCTCGGCGATCTGCTTTTGCGTGCGTCCCGGTTTCGGCATCGGCTCAGTACTTGAACAACGTCACGAATGCGTGCCAGAAGACGAGCATCAACAGCAGAAACGAGATCGGCGCGTGCACAAACAGCCAGGCGTGCAGCCAATGATGAAGTTTTGCTTGGAGATCGAGCATGCGCCGTTCGTCGCACCAACTCTGCATTTCTTCGACCCGATCGCGATAGCCTTCAGTGACACGGAGTTTGACAAAGCGAAATGTGTCCTCGGAAAAACGCGGTTTTCCGAGACGCATCCGATCGCCGCGGCGGGCGGAAAGATACGGAATTATCTGGCGATCTAAAAAATCGAGAAGCGCCGATTCGGAATCAATGTCAGTTGGGGCTGTAACTTTCGCGGTCACGGCGGTCGCTGTTGGTTTTGCGATCGGTTGCGCGACCGTCGCAGGCGGCGGTTTTTCACCGGGCGCAGCGGCGGAAGCGGCAATCGGTGTTGGTGGGGTAACCGCTTTCGGTTCAACTGCCGGCGGGGCGATGCCGGTAATTTTTTCGGTTCCGGCTGGAACCGCGGCGCCTTCCGGAACGCGAGCGGTCGGCGTCCCCATCGTTTCCGGCGATTTTACATCTGGCGAGCGCGGCGGTGGAACGTTTTCTTCCGGCTTTTTTTCCGGGGCCGCGATCGTTTCGGCGGTGATGGTCGATCCAACAACACTTTTTGCGCGCGCGGTCGGCGTGCTCAAATCCGCCGCGGTCGAGGCCATGGGAGCGGATCCAGCAGTGACAACTTTTGCCAGACTTGGCGCGGGCGCGCCCGCATCAGGCTTGGTCGGCGGCGCCGGTTTGAACGAATCGCGCATCTTTGTCGCGGCGGCGACGAGTTGCGCGCGAATGTGAGGGATCTGTTCGTAAACGCTTTCGGCCGGCAGCCGCTCCATCATGACTGTGGGCACGTAATGCTGGAGCACGAGACCATAGACTCCGCTCACCATCACAACGACGTAGAGAATGATGACCAACGTTGTCATCGGTCCGCCGAGACGAAAGCCACTGTGTAAAATCACGAGCGGAACCGTCAACAGCGTGAGCCAAATGTGTGCGCGCAGCCAGCGTTGCACGGTGCCGATGCGCCAGAGCACAATTTTTTTCCGGACACCGAGGAGCGCGGCGAAGACGAAGATCGATAGTGCGATGGTGCCGAAGATCAAACCGAGTGGTGTCCCGCCGACCCTGTGATGTTCGGACGGTTTCTGGAGCAAGGAATCCGGCAAACGCAGCGCCGACGGCAAAGTGTGCGGAGAAAAATTTCCGACATAGAGCCAGCTCGCAAAAACAGTCGCGGCCACGACAAAGATGAACCACGGCAAGTGTGCGCGATTGACGATGCGCATCGTTTAATGGGTGTGATGCGTCTCGTAGCGCGCCGGCATTGGCTCCCAAGTCTTGCCGATGAGTTCGCTTTGCGCCGTGATCGCGTCGCCAAAAAATCTTTGCGGATCGACGCGCTTGGCCGCGTCGTGCGGACAAGCATAGACGCAGCTCGGGGTGGAAAGCTGCGTGCACAAATCGCAGGTGTTCGCTTTGTAGGCGGTCATTTTCTTTTTCTCGATCTTCACCTGCGCAGGCGCGCCCTCTTTTCCTTTGATTTCTGTTTTCACTTCTTTCATCACCTCGAGCGGATGCATGTTGATATTGCCGTACGGGCAAAGCTCGGCGCACTTCCCGCAGCCGATGCACCAATCTTCAATGATGATTTCAAGATTCTCCTTGCGCCGAATGGAGCCGACCGGGCATTGCGTCATGCAGAGCGGGTCGCGACAGGATCGACATGCAGTCGCAACCAGGAAATGTTCGTAACGCAAACCGTCACGAAGAAGCCGTGACACACCCTCATGCGCCTGGGCGCAGGCGCGAACGCACGCATCGCATCGCGTGCAGTTTTCTAGATCGATCAGCAAAAGGTTTTGCGCCTCGAACAATCCCTGATTCAAAAAGTCGTCGAGATGCAATCCGGCCGGGATGGCTTTTTGCTGATCGGCCGCCAGACGCGCGCCAGCGACCGCTTCGATCTGCTGACGAACTGCGGGAAACTTTTCCAGCATGAGCGCGAAATCGGCCGCCGGAATTTTGACCACGTCGACCGCATCCAGCGCGCTGCAGGTCGCGGTCCGTTTGATCGATCGCAGCAGTCCGATTTCGCCGAAATAATCGCCGCGACTCAAATACGTGCGCACCATTTCACCGCCCGGCAATGCGTTCGACACCCGGACCATTCCGGAACGGATGAGATAAAATGCGTCCGCGTCATCGCCTTCTTTGCAGATGACTTGGTTTTGGTTGTAGGAGACGAGCTCGACGTGTTGCCGAAGGTGCTCGAGAAATTCGTCATCGAGCGAAGCAAACAGCGGCACGCTCCGGAGATGATTGTTGAGCGAGCGTTCGCGATATTTTTTTTCCAACTCAGTTTTGAATGAAGTGCCTTTAAACGTCGGCATCTTCACTTTGGAAGTGGCTTTGGTTAATTCCGACGGCTGTCGATTGCCGACGAGCATGTCGAGAATCACGCGCAGCATCTCAACCATGACGCATGGTTCGCGCGCCTGAACTGTGGCCGAGCGCGGTTGATAGGTGCGGCAGGTCATTTCGCCGAACAACTCGCCGGGCCCGAGCTGCGCGAGCGGCCGATTGATTGGAAGATCGACATTCGCGTCGATGCCAATGAATTTTCGCTGGTGCGCTTCCGGGCGAAGATCGGTTTGATCGTCGGTCAAAAAACTTTTCATTCGCCGCATGCTCCGGCCGAGAAAATTTCGGACCGGATGGGTGCGCAGATGGGCGAGCGGATTGTGAATGAAAATATCGACTGTGCCGGAGACAAGGTAATAGGCGGTCGAACCGAACTCGCCCTCTTCGCAAACCATCTCGCCCTTGCGGTAATGGTGAAGAACGGCCGCGCCTTTGGCCCAGTTCTC
>DASTJU010000168.1:0-7924 GCA_035716295.1 Chthoniobacterales bacterium
CTGATCGTCCTTGTCATCCTCGGCGGAATTATCGGAACGTTTCTGATTTTGCAGGCGATCGCGAAACTGATTTCCAGTTAGCTTAGCCGGGCTTTGATGTATCGGTCGTAAAGCGCGTGGATCGTTTCCCTGGCGGCGCGATATTCCTTCGCGAATAGATCGACATCTTTGTAGCCAAGTCGCTTCGTCAACTTTTCTTGTTCCTCCGGTGCGGACGGCAATGCCGAAATGTTCTTGCTTTCGAATCGCCGCAATGCGGTTTCAGCGCGCCGCAGCAATTCATAACTTTGAGCCGCGGCGTTGGCGTCCTGTTCCGAAATCACGTTATTTTCATGCAATCGTGTTAGCGCGCGTTGCCAGTTCGGTTCCCAAATCCCCGACCGCCATTGCAATGCTTGGACGAGAAACTCGGCTTCGATCATTCCGCCGCGGCCGGTCTTGAAATCAAGAAATTCCGAGCCACTGCCGCGTTCACGTTGGATTCGCTCCAGCATATTGGCGATCTTTCCGTAGAGATCGGATTGCTTGCCGGCGTCACGCCAAATCCGCTGGACGCTGTCGAGGTAAGCGCCCTGCAGTGGTCCACTGATCGGGCGCGCGCGAGTCAGGGCGTGGATTTCCCAAAGTTGCGCGCGCTCGCGATAATAAGATTCATATGCGGCTAGTGACGCAACCAATGGTCCCTTCTCTCCGTCAGGACGAAGGCGAGCATCGAGCGAATCGATCATGCCTTCCGCACTGGGCTGCGTCATCGCCGTCACCAGATTTTGCGCGCTGCGAGTATCGTCCCCGACAAAGAGCAGATCGAGATCGGCGCCGTAATTCAACTCACCTCCGCCAAATTTTCCAAGAGCAACGATCGTTACATTTTCGCCGCCCAACAGTTTGTTCGTAAAAGTGAGACACGCTTCAGCTAGCTCGGACAACTCCGCGAAAATGACCGACGGCTCTGCGACTCCGAGGACGTCGCGCATCACGATCCGGAGGAGTTGCCTTTGCCGATATGCCCGAATCGGATCGAGATTCGTCGCGCTGCTTCCGAAAGATTCGAGTCGATCAAAGTGTTCGGCGATGGATCGCGGCCGATTAAAACTCTTGTCGCGCGTGATTTCCTCGAGCAATTGCGGCCGGCGGATCAGCAAATCGCCGGCGAACCGGCTCGCATCGAGCGTCTTGATCACCAACTCGAGCAAAGTCGGGTTGGTGGCCAGCAGTTCAAAAAGCAGGCCGCGAAGACCGTAAGTTTCGACGAAGCGGACGAACTGATTCAAGACGGCGTCGGGGTCCGCTGTTTTTCCCATCTGGTCGAGAAGAGCGGGTCGCAGTTTTCCAAAAATCTGTTTCGTGCGCGGCGCCACGTGGGACGCGGACGTCGGTTTCAATAAATCGGCGAGCGATCGCGCAGCTGATTTTTCATCTTTGAACAATTTCAGATCTGGAAGCGCGCCTTCAGTGGGCGCGGATGAAATGACCCGATCGAAAATCGATCGAACATTCTGCATCGTCTTCTTGAGGGCTGCGTTGAATTCGTTCGCCGAGTCAAATCCGATACTGCGCGCGAGTCTTTTGAGAGCGACCGGGTCGCGCGGAACAGTGTGAGTTTGCTGTTCTGCTTCAATCTGCAACCGGTGCTCGACCTGGCGGAGGAAGCGATAGGCGCGATCAAGATTGACAACTTCGGCACGCGGGATGAGTTCGAGTTCCGCTAACCCGCGCAATGCATTCAGCGTGCTTGTCTCCTGCAAAAAAGCGTGGCGCCCGCCATGAATGAATTGCAGCGTTTGCACGACGAATTCGATCTCACGAATTCCGCCACGCCCGAGTTTAACGTCCCGGTCCAGTTTATCCTTTCCGAGAGCGTCGCGTTCTATGCGTCGTTTAATGTTAGCGATCTCGTCCAGCAAATCCGGCGTCGGGCTGCGCGGATAAATGAACGGCTGATGCTGACGCAAAAATTCGTAAGCCAGCTCGCGACCGCCCGCGATTCTTCGCGCTTTGATTAACGCAATCCGCTCCCACGTTTCGCCAAAACCGGCGTAATAATTCTCCATGCTCTCGAGCGATCGGGCGAGCGGACCAGCCGAGCCTTCAGGACGCAGGCGAAGATCGATCCGGAACAGCGCGCCTTCCGGGTCACGCGTTGAAAATGTTTCCAGAATTTTTTCGGCCAGACGGTTGAACCATTGATGATACGAAAGCCGCGACGACAGCTCGCCTTCTTCGCTGTAAAGAAAGATAAGATCGACATCGGAACTATGATTGAGCTCACGGCCGCCCAGTTTGCCGAGAGCCAGGATGGCAAAATCGGCCGCCGGCGATCCGGACGATTCCCGCAATTTGGCATTCCAATGGGCAAAGACTTCACGCACGCAAATTTCAGCGAGTTGCGATAATTCGGTGGTTGTCTCTTCGAGTGCGGCTGCATTCGTCAGCTCGCGCAATGCGATCCGGGTCATTTCCTTATTTTTCCAGCGGCGAAGGATCCGGAAGTTGCCTACTGCGACATCGGTTCCGGCCATTCGATAAAGTTCGTTCGCCATCTCGATCTGATCGCGGCCTTGCCGGCAAATTTCCGGTTGCGAAAGCCAGAGCAAAAGCTCCGGACTCTGAACAGTCCGAGCGGCACAAATGCTCGAGACGCCGAAGAGGTGAAGAAGGGCCGTTTCGCCCAGCGGAAAATTTTGGATCGCGTCCGGCAGCGGGACCGCCGTTCCCGGCCACGCTTCACTCAGTTGAATCAGCGTAGTTTCAACTTGCGCAGGATAGAGCGAGGCTGCGGATTTCTCTTTGATCCAGCTCGCGTTTTCCATCTCGCGAAAGATGCTGCGAAACTGGACGAAATACTATTATCGATCTTTCCGCAGACTGACGGGATTGGATCTACCGGACTTTTTCTCGCGCCTGGGAAAGCAGGCGACGTTCGGCCTTGGTTAAACTTTGGATTCCGTTGCGCGAAATTTTATCAAGCAACGGATCGATTTCGTGTTCGATAAATTCGGCCGGCGTCATCCGTTGCACGCGTTCGGCTGCTTCGCGGCGGCGACGCAATAACCGTCGTAACCAGGACACGTGTCCAAAGCCCAGCAAATTGGCGTAAAGCCAGCCACCGGCAAGACCGCCCGGAATCGCGCTGTGCATGACCACGCCATTTCGGTCAATTACCAGCATTACCAAGCTCAGGAACAGGAGTGCACCAGCCACGTGCTTGGCCTTTACGTGAAATGAGAAACGGGGAAGGTCCCATGCGACCAAGTCCAGTTCTGGCAGAATTGTGGCGTAAGCGATGAGCACCGCGGCCACGCCGCCACTAGCGGCGTAGAGCAACGTTTCTGACGGCATCAGAAACAAATGCCCGAGTTCGCCGCCGATCGCTCCACTCAAGAACAGATACAAGAAGTGGCGCTGGCCAAGAATCGATTCAATGTCGCGTCCGAGAATGTACAAGACCAGCATGTTTCCCAGGAAATGCCACGGACTGGCGTAAAGCAGCGTCGCAGTGACGAATTGCCATGCGTAGGCATCGTGAACACCGCGATCACTTAGCGCCAGGTAATCGCGCACCAAGCCGGGCGCAAACGCATCCAGAAAGAATTGGGTAACGAAACTGGCAATGTTCAGCCCGATCAGGGCGAACAAAACGACCCGTCTGCTTTCTCTCCACGGCCGCGCAAATAATGATGGTTTTCCCCGCGACAGCCGCACCTTTAAAGGGTATCGCAGTGCGGCTTTTTTGTCAGCAGAATTTCAATTTTGGCAAGGTCCGGCGCGACCGCGCGCTGTTCGCCACGGTGAATCCGTCCTGTAGCGGATCGATCTATCCGGGCGCGAGGACGCGAAGCGGGCGCTCGGACAGGCTGAATTCTACCGGACAATTGCCGACCAGTTCGCCGTCGAGTTCGACTGGGACGGACTGATCGCTGTCCACCCGCAACCGCCGGGTTTGGAAATATTCTATCTCGGGCACGCGAATGTCGGAACTAAACACGACATCCTGCAGATATTTGATGATCTCAAGATAGCCGAGGCGCTTGAAAACGATGACGTCCAAAAGACCGTCATCGATCACAGCGTGCTTGAAAAAAGGAAACGGCCCGCCGTACAGGCGGCCGTTGCCGACCAGGACGAACGACCCTTCGTCAATTGTGGCATCCTCGGACTGAATGAAGAGCCGGGGGGGTTGGCGGGCCGCAATTTGAACTGCGGAAATCAAATAACTGACCGGGCCAAAATTTCGTTTCAATTGGCTGCTTGTCTCTTTTACGACTTGCGCGTCGAGGCCGACGCCGGCGAGCTGAACGAAAAATTTCTGGTTCGCTTTCGGCAAGTCCACCGCGCGGGTGCTGTCCGCCTTAATAATATCCCAGCAAAGTTCGAGATTGTGAACGGGCAGGCCGAGCTCGGTTGCGAACACATTCATCGTGCCAATTGGGAGGAGGCCGAGCTTGGCGCTGGTCCCGGCCAGTCCGTTCACCACTTCGTTGATCGTTCCATCGCCGCCCGCGGCCACGATTTTTTCGAAACCTTCTTCTATTCCGCGTCGGGCCATCAATTCGGCTTCGCCGGTGCGGGTCGTGGCACAGATCACACAATCGTGAGCCAGCGATTCCACCTGGGCCCGTTTTCGCTGGGCACGCTCGCTGTGCGCAGCCGGATTTAGAATAATCAGGGTGCTGCTCATCTCAGCTTCGTACCGGTTTCATCTTTTCTTCAAACATGGCCTGAGTAACGTCTCCGCGTGCAAAAAGTCGGACGCCTCACACTGATTTTTATCGGCGGATTGTCGATCTTTGGAGCGGTCCTTTTTCTGGCTCTCAATCTGTATGTGCAATCGCAAGGGACACAAGCCAGGATCCAGCAAGAACTTCGCCAGCGTTTTGGCGGGACGTTGAAAATCGGACGCATTAGCGTCACGCCTTGGAGTGGTCTGAAACTCAGCGGTATCACCATTGCGCAAGGAACCACTGGCACCAATGGCAACTTTCTCGAGGCGAGAAATTTTGGTCTGCGCATCGCTTTCTTTTCTCTTTTTTCGAGACGGCTCGTGATCAAGGAAGTGTCGCTGGTCAGTCCGAACGTTGTTTGGCCGCAGAACGCGGATGGCAAATGGCGGCTGCCGGATTTACGGCCCGAGCGTCCGGAAAACGCTTCGACTATCGCGGCTCAGTCCAAGCTTTCTTCGGCTCAAGAATCAGAAAAGGCTGGGACGCCAGCGGAAGGCCCCGTCCCGGCGACACCTTCAAAGCCGCCGGTGGCTCGTCCGGATCGAAAAATGAACGCGCCCGCGGCATTCATCTCCGAAATTCATAAGGTCAGCCTGACCGACGGCAATTTCCGATTTCTCGGTCGCGAAAACGAAGCCGTCGCGAATTTCGAAGGGGTCGGTTTTCGTGCGACCGTCCACGATGCTTCCGCATTGAAGGGAAACGCGCGTGTGGCCAAGGTTTCGTTACGCGAACGCTTTTTTCTTCAGCAGTTGAAATCGCCATTGCGATATGATGCCGACGGTCTCGATCTTTCGCAGATTTCCGCGCACGTTGGCGGCGGAGACATTACCGGCCGATTCACGATGCAACCGGAAACGGACGAATCCCCCTTCCGAGTTGAAATGAAGTTCCGTGGCGTCCAGGCGGATCAAATTATCACCGAAGCGGGCGGACCCAGCGGCGTTCTGCAGGGGAAGCTTGAGGGCAGTGTGCAAACAGAAGGCAAGACGACAGATCCGGATGCGCTTGCTGGAAGCGGTGAAATTTTCTTACACGACGGGCAACTTCGCCAATACAATTTGCTGGTCGCGCTCGGTCAACTTTTCCAAATCGAAGAACTCACCCAGCTGCATCTCGATCAGGCTGAGGCGAAATATCATCTCGCCCCAGGCGTGGTGAAGGTTGACGAATTAGTGCTGCGCTCCACCAATATTCATCTCTCGGCCACCGGCACGGTGAGTTTTCGCGGCAAACTCCATTTGACCTCGCGGTTGGCCATTAATGAAAAAATTCGCGCGCAACTTTTTAAGCCGATCCGCACAAATTTTCAGCCAACGGAGGAACCTGGTTATTCCGCGGTCGATTTCGAAGTCAGCGGAACACTTGAACGGCCAAAGACAAATTTGCTCGAAAAGGTAGTCGGGCGCGATTTGAAAGATCTGGTGAACAGTTTTTGGGGCGGTAAAAGCGACAAGCCGAAAAAGAAAAAAGGCGCGCAGGCAAACGCCGACGAATCAACGCCGGCCGCCAGCCCTGAGACGAGCGCATCGCCGGCGGCGCCAAGCCCGGCCAATTCGCCATGAGGGTGATCGCCGGTCGCGCCGGCGGCGTTCGGCTCATGTCGCCGAAGAGCGGTGTGCGCCCAACGATGGACCGCGTGAAAGCAGCGATTTTCTCCAGCCTGGGCGAGATAGTGATTGGCGCGCGGGTCCTCGATCTTTTTGCCGGAACGGGTGCGCTCGGTATCGAGGCGCTCAGCCGCGGCGCTAACTCGGCCCTTTTTATCGATGAAGATCGACAATCGATTGCGGTGATCGAAAAAAACCTCAGTAAGACGCAACTAACTGGCCGGGTCCGCCAACAGGACGTATTCGGTTTTCTAAAGAATTCGCGCACAACCGCGGAGAAATTTCAAATTGTGTTTGCCGATCCGCCTTACGACAAAATGAAATCGGGTGAGTGTTTTACCGAAAAGCTCTTGGTCAATGACACATTACCTGAGCTGCTCGAACGGGACGGAGTTTTTGTATTGGAGAAACGCCCCGGCGAAGAAGTTCCGGCGACCACACGGTGGCAGGTGACTCGACAGAAAACCTACGGCGCCACTGAAGTTCTGTTCCTTTCGCCAATTCGAGAATGATTCGGTTGATCTACAATCTGCTCTGGCCGCTCGGTTTGGTGTTTTTTCTGCCAGGCTACCTAATCAAAATGTTTCGCCGCGGCAATTACCGCGAAAAATTCGGTCAGCGTTTGGGCATTTACGATGCGCACTTACGCGCCCGGCTTTACTGGAAGAAAGTGTTCTGGCTGCATGCGGTCAGCGTTGGTGAGGTAACGATTGCCCTGAAACTAGCCAGGCAAATTCGTATTTTGAAACCGGATCAGGAATGTGTCCTGACGACGACGACCACGACGGGATTCGCTTTCGCAAATCGAAACGTGCCCGAGTGGATGGAGGTGATGTACAGTCCGCTCGATTTTTGGCCGATCATGCGCCGGGCGTTCGCCACGATCAGTCCCAAAGCAATCGTTTTGGTTGAAGCGGAAGTCTGGCCCAATCTCGTCGCCGAAGCACACGCTCGGAAAATACCGATCGCTTTGGTCAATGCTCGATTGTCGCCGCGGTCCGAGAAACGGTTTCGGATGTTCCGCAGTTTTGTCGCCCCGACTTTTCGACTTCTCGACGCGATTTGTGTCCAAAACCTCGAAGATGTTGAGCGATGGAAAGCAATCGGCGCTGAAGAAGGGAAAATTAATCACGTTGGCAGCATCAAGTACGATCCCGAGAACGCAGAAATTGACCCACAGATACCGGCCGCGATTCTGACTGGCTTCGGGTTGGAAAAGCGCAGCGTGATTTTCGGAGGCAGCACGCATAACGGAGAAGAGAAGGTTCTAGCCGAAGTGTTTCGTGCTTTGCGAAGGGACTTTGTCGATCTTCTTTTGATTCTGGCGCCGCGACACACCGAGCGGACCGCCGAAATTCGCCGCGACTTGGAAGGAATCGGGTTCCACGTCGCGCTTCGGAGTCAATCGCCTGTTCCCGATCCATTTCTCGATTGTCTGCTAATCGATTCCACCGGTGAACTGCGCGATTGGTATGGCGTGGCGACGCTTGCTTTCATCGGGAAAAGTTTGCTCGCGCGGGGAGGGCAAAATCCAGCCGAAGCGATCCTGGCCGGGAAACCGGTTGTTTTTGGTCCCCACATGGAAAATTTCGC
>DASTJU010000169.1:0-5020 GCA_035716295.1 Chthoniobacterales bacterium
AGTTTTTATCGGCCGCGCCCGTTCAGTCGCAGTTACGTGATGCATTTGGACGATTGGTACGCGCAGGCGCATCCAGACGAAGATTTCGCAGAGACGTTCGCAATCTGGCTAACGCCGGATTTCGATTGGCGGAAGCGTTACGCGGGCTGGAAGGCTCTGCAAAAAGTCGAATACGTCGATGAGCTGATGAAATCGCTGGCCGGAAAACCGCCAACGTTCTCTCCAAAATATAAAGTGGCCGATTACAATTTTCTGAACGTTAAGCTGAAGACCTATTACGCTCGGAAGCGGAAAGCGTTCGAAGAAACGTATCCTGGCTTCTACGATGTCGATCTTAAGCAGTTGTTTTCCGCGCCGAGCGGGATCAAAGCGAGCAGCTATCTGCGTCAGCGCCGGCGGCGGATCATGAACTCGGTGTCGCAATTTACGAACGAGAAAAAGTTCCGGGTGAACAAACTTCTCGCTCGATTGATCGACCGCAGCGATGAGCTTGGGTTGCGCGTCCAGAACGACGATCCGCAGCAGGATTTTCGCGTCGCTTCCTACATCACGACTCTGGTGATGAATTATCTATTTACCGGCAAATTCAAGCGCACCAAATAAGAATCTCGTGAAAAAGAAACTCAAAGTCCTGGTCCTGTTCGACGGCGTGCAGCCGACGCCGATCGACGCCGATTTGAGCGAGGAAATGAAGACCGAGGAATGGCAAACCGAAGCGAACGTGATGTCCGCGCTCACCGAGCTCGGTCACGCCGCCGAGCATCTCGCCATCTTCGACGATGTCGATCTTGTCCGGCAAAAAATGGAGAGCTTCCAACCGGACGTTCTCTTCAACCTGGTCGAGCAATTCAAAAACAATCCCGGGTTCGACCAGAACATCGTTTCGCTGCTCGAGATGCAAGGCGTGCCCTTCACCGGTTGCGGCTCGACCGGGCTGACGCTGTGCAAACACAAAGGGATCTCGAAGAAAATCCTGGGTCATCACGGAATCCCGACACCGAATTTCGTGGTCATCCCGCGCGGGCAACGGATCGGTGGGCCGCGGCAATTGAAGTTTCCAATCTTGGTGAAGCCGGTGAAAGACGAAGCGTCCTATGGAATTTCGCGGGCCTCGTTCGTTAAGGATGAGGAGCAATTTCGCGACCGGATTGCGTTCATTCATGAGAAACACAAGAGCGACGTCATCGCCGAGGAATACATCGAAGGCCGCGAGCTTTATGTGAGCATCATGGGCAACACGCGTTTGCAGGTGTTCCCGATGCGTGAGCTGATCTTTCGTGAAGTGCCGGCCAACGAACCGAAAATCGCGACTTATAAGGCGAAGTGGGACGAGAAATATCGGAAGCGCTGGGGATTGGAGGGCCAATTCGCCGAAGGTCTTGATCCTGCGCTGGTGAAAGAGATCGAGCGGACGTGCAAAGATATTTATCGATTGCTGACGATCGACGGTTACGCGCGAATCGATCTGCGGCTTTCGCCTGAGAACAAACTCTATTTTATAGAGGCGAATCCGAACCCGCATCTCGCGGCGGATGAAGATTTCGCCCAATCGGCGGCGAAAGCGGGCCTGAAGTATCCGCAGTTAATTAACGCAATCATCCGCCTGGGGATGAGTCCGAGCCGGACTGGCAGCTAACATGGCGCGCGGCTGAATTCGAGCTGGCTGGTCCACGTCTACCAATAGATAATCAGGCGCAACTTGGCCCGGGTCGCGATTGTTTAGTAGAGTGACGCTGGGCCCGTTTGCGGTCGAGATTTATGGAGCACACCACGTTTTTCAAACATTACCGCCTCTGCACGGGCGACGACGAATCGGCCCAGGAAGTTAGCCGGACCGGTGCTGCGATTAATTATAAGGCGATCGATACCCGTTCGAACGACCCGGTCCAGTTGCAGCTGATTCCGGTCGCGACGATCGAACCAACGAAGCTCCAGCAGTTAAAAGAGCGCGCCGAAACGGCGGAGAAACTCGATCACGTTAATATTGCCAAAACGTTGGCGGTGGGCGTGGAGCACGATTACCTCGCGTTGGTCTCGGAGCATTTCGAAGGGGAAACGGCGGATTCCTGGATCGTCGCCAATGGACCGATGCCGGCGGACGCGGCCGTGCGCGCCGGACTGCAAGTCGTCCGAGCGATCGGCGCGGCCGCGTTCTTCAACCTGACGCATCGCGCGATTCAACCCTCGAACCTCATGATCGTGCCGGGAGAATCTCCTGACGGCGGTTGGCCGTTCGTCAAACTTTTGGATTTCGGTCTGGCCGGACTCGAGCTGCATTCAGACAGTGCGGAAGCGCGCGAACTAGCGCCTTCAATCTCGCCCCAATTCGCCAGTCCGGAGCAACGAGCGAATGGCGAAATCGATTTCCGATCGGAAATGTATTCGCTCGGTGCAACGCTGTGCTACTTGCTCACCGGCGCAGCGCCGCTGGCGGTGAGCGGAATGAAAGCGCGTTTGCGCATTCAGCGTTTACCCGAGCTGCGGCGGGCCCCAAAAGTATTACACAATTTGCTCGTGCACCTGCTCCGCGAAAATCCGGACAACCGGCCGCAGGACCCGGTCGCGCTCGAGCACGAAATGCGCGAATGCCTGACGAAGATCGAACGACGCCAGGCTATCGGTCGCAAACTGGGAATTCCATTGGCCGCGGTCATTCCGAGAAAATCGAAACCGAAAGAACCGGCCACGCCGCTCGCGCAAGTGCTGCGCGGAGTCGTGGCAGTCGCGGTTGTGATCTTGGCGGCGGGAGCAGCGGCCGAGTTTTTCTTTCCTGACAAAATTCCGTTTTTGCATCGAAGCGGAGAAGTCGGCGTGCCGATCGGTGTACCCGATGCGTCGCGATTTGCGACCAGGCCTGCTCAATCGACAAATGCCCCGCCACCTGCGGCGAACCGGCCGATCCAAAATGCGTCGCCAGCGATTGCGGCGACAAACCAAGCTTCGCCGCCTGTTGCTGAGCAAGCTCAATCATCGAATGCGTCCCCCGGAAACTCGGTCACGAGCCCGACGCAGATTTGGAATCAAATCGCTTCGGCCACAAGAGCACCAGAACCTGCACCGCCGGCGTTAGGACCAAGCGGGCCGCCATCGTCGTCCGCGCCGGAAGACTCCGAACAATCCTCGTCAACCGAATCCAGCGAGTCGACCGTGCCCAGCAACAACGAAACGATCGCGTCGAATCGAACATCGACATCCAGAAGCGAGCGAAGCACTCGCGCTTTGCCGGACGAAGGCAATTACGACGACGGAGGACCAATTCACCAGGGTGGACACCATGCGCGAGTAGTCGGCAAAACAGCCGACGGTGGATTAATTGTGCGTTTATCGTCCGGCCGGGTCGTGACCTTACCGCCATTAAACGACAATGGCGTTTACAGATCGCGTCCACGGCGACATCGTGTTTTTCCACCGTCGCAGCCGTTCTACCCTAACGATTAAGCTCGAGCCCGGAAGGGAGCCGGTCGGAGTCGCGGACCAGACCGGCATCAATCCTCTTTATATTAAGGACGAGCCAAGGCCGTTCGGGCATTGGCGGCGACGCTGAGCGCCTCGCCGTAGCTGCGGGTCCCGGGATCGATTGTTCGGGTGGACTGATACGCGAGCGGCGGCTGGGCAAGATCACGAATCTCAAATTCGGGTGGGACATCGCTCATCATTATTTCGAAAAACCGCGCGGCAGGTCCGGGGAAAGGAAAGCAGCGCCAGAAGGCGTAAGCGTTGAGCCCAAACGTGAGAGCTCTTCGCGAGACGCTCGATGAAACCGAAAAGACCGCTTCGATTTCGGCAAAACGGTTCAGAAAATACAATTCCGCGGCCTCGCGGTCGCTCTCGACATGAAAACCGTTCAAATTCAATTGATCTGCCTCTTTTGTTTCGAACGGATGCGGCCGGTAAATTAAGTCGCGCCCCGGATAATTTCGCCGGAGATAGTCGAGGCACTGGTTGGCGTGTTGAACGTAAATCTCCGGCGATAGATTGCGCACGAGAAGAAATGGCGTTCCGAAAAAAAGCACGCGTCCGGACGAAGCGCCGATTGTCGATCTCGAAAACCCTGGCAACTCCGCGATCGACGGATATCGCGCGGCAACGAATCGAGCGGTGCCGGACGCCGGCAAATCGCGTCCGTTGATGCTAGGGACAACAATCGTGTCGAAGATCTCGTCGGGATCTTTCTTAAGACGGACCAAACGCGTGCCGTCGCCGCCCGGATCCACTCGGGGCTTGAGGTTAAGCGTTCGCTCGACGCCGACCAATGGTTCGACCACGCGATTCTGTAACCAACCTGAAGTGGTAAAGCGGAAGCGCGTGCGATCCGGAGCGCGGGTCAGACGCTCGTGGGTCGCGACTGAAATCGAAAGCACTTTACTGACTTTCGGGTGCGCGGAGGCAGCGACACTGGCCAGTCCCATGACGCCGGCAATACATAATAAAAGGTCGTTCTCGGGCTCAATCGGCAGGGCCGCGACGGCTCGTTTTCGCTCGAGTGTGTTGCGATAAAGTCGCGGCAAATCGCGCAGGCCGCGGCATGATTTTACGCGCGCGAAGGTGTGGACGTCATCGAAGTAGCCGGAATACGGCTGCCATTGGACGCGTTGCCAGGCTTCTGACTGATCGCGCACAAAATGAATGCCGCCGGGAAATCGGTCCCTGAGCGATTCGGCGGCAATTAGCGCGTTAGGCAATCGAACCGCCCGCTCGGCCACAATCCAAAGTTTTGGGAGTGAGTTCATCGGCTGGTGAACGGCGTCAAGCGGCCGGCTTTGGTTTCCACCACACCAACTCGCCGTCAATCTCAACGCCGCGGCCGGAATGGCCGAACTGCTTGGCGATGAAGAGAAAGAAGCCGGCGGCGAAGCCGAGATCGAGAATTTCCTTCGGTCTGGACCGATCGAGTTGTAATTTGCGGATACGCGGGATGTTTCGTTTGAGCCAACGCCCAGCCTCGGCGTACGTCACGTAGACGTTGGTGGAGGAAGCATAGCGACTTTGAATCTCGCGCAGGCGTTCCTTGTCGATCTTC
>DASTJU010000170.1:0-2044 GCA_035716295.1 Chthoniobacterales bacterium
CATATTTGCGCAGCCCCCGGAATTCCGAGACGCGCCGCCTCTTGCGCGCGTAAATGCGTTAGACCGATGGCAAGTGCGTCGGCCGCATCTGCATCCGGAGTTTCAGTCAAACCAAGAAGCGCGCGCACCATGAACGCGACCTGATTTTTCCCAGCGCCGCCGCGACCGACCGTGGCCTGTTTAATTCGAGTGGGCGGATATTCGAAAACGGGCAGTCCATTTTCAGCGGCGGCAAGAATGGCTGCACCGCGCGCGGCCCCGAGCAGGATCGCGGTCTTGTAACTCTGGACGTAAATGACCGATTCGAGCGCGCAACAATCCGGCTCGTGCTCACGAATCAATTCGGCCAGACGATCGCGGATCGCAACGAGGCAGGACGACGAGCGGAGCTTCTGCGCATTGTGAATGGTACCGAAGTAAAGAGCGCGCGCTTTGCCGTTGTTCGCATCGACAACCGCGACGCCAGTGTTGCGCAAGGAGGCGTCGATAGCGAGAACGCGCATGTCAGTGACCGAAACCAAGCGCGAGAAAAACGCAGCCGGCAATGCCGAAGACCAGACTCACTACCCAAAAGCGCCGTTTCTTCGTCAGGGCCGAAATGGCCGCAATCGCAATCGCGATTTGGAACATGGTCACGCCCCGCGCGAAAACTTCGTGCTGATGAAAATTCGATTTCGCTTCCGTTTGTTTGTGCTCGGCCTCGGTTTTGATCTCCTCCTGCTCTTTTTCGTAACGTTCGCGCTTGGCGGCGTCGGATTCGCTGGGCGCGGTCGAAAGCGCAATTTTGGCGTCCAGCACCGAAGCTTTGATGCTCTTTGCCTGATAGTAACCCCATTGATCCGACGCTTCGATCTGGCTCATCATCGCTTCGTTGGCGTGTTTACCGGAAAGCAATCCGGCGATCGCCGCGAGAACGGCCAGGATGGCGGTGCTCAACGCCACCCACGAAATCCATCTCTCACCGCTGTGTTCGGCGCTGTGATGGATTTCTTCGTGTAAATTTTCGAGTGGAACTTCCGCTTCTTCCATGCGTTCACTCTAAGATCGACATTTCCAGCTTCAAGGTCGAAACGTAACGCAGATGGCGAGAAAAAGGGATGGCAGTCCGGGTTTGGTTAAGCGGTTCCTTAATGCGCTCGGACCGGGTGTCATCACCGGCGCGGCGGATGACGATCCGTCAGGAATCGCGACCTACTCCATAGCCGGCGCGCAACATGGCCTCGCACTTTTATGGACGGCGCTGATCACGTGGCCGCTGATGGCTTTCGTGCAAATGATGTGCGCTCGCATTGGAATGGTAACTGGCCGCGGTCTGGCCGGCGCCATGCACTATAAATATCCGCGGCCACTGATCCTCACCGCGGCAGTAGCGCTCTTTGCCGCAAACTCGATCAACGTCGGCGCCGATCTTTCCGGAATGTCGGATGCGGCTGAAATGCTCACGCACATCAACTCTCACATCTTCGTTATTTTTTTCGGAGTCGGCATTTCAGTCGCCACCATCTGGTTTCGCTATCATTCCATCGCGACGATTTTGAAATGGCTGGCGCTCGTCTTGTTCGCTTACGTCATCACCGGCTTCATCATTCATCCGGACTGGAGATTGGTTGCGCAGGCCGCATTCATTCCGACCTGGCCGAAGAGCCACGACCAATGGGGAATGCTGGTCGCGATCCTCGGGACGACGATCAGCCCTTACTTGTTTTTCTGGCAGACATCGCAGGAGGTTGAAGAAGAAAAAAGCAAAGGTCGGCGCATGCTTTATCGCCGCTTCGGCGCCACGCCGGTCGAAATCATTACCCGTAAGATCGATATCGACGTCGGCACGTTCTTTTCGAATCTGGTCATGTTCTTCATCATTCTCACGACTGCGCTCACACTTCATCAACACGGAATCACGCATATTGAGACTTCGAAGGACGTGGCGGAGGCTCTTTCCCCGCTTGCTGGAAAATTTGCCGGTACGCTTTTCACCATCGGTATCGTGGGGGTCGGTTTGCTTGCAATCCCCACACTTACCGGCTCGGCAGCGTACGCACTCGCT
>DASTJU010000171.1:0-3815 GCA_035716295.1 Chthoniobacterales bacterium
CGACGCGTTGATGGGCCGCTCCGAGACCATAATTGAAAACCGTGACGCCCGGCAGCTGCGCGACATTCTTTTCCAAAATGCGAAACGTGTCCGGGTGAGGTTCAAACCCGAAAATCTTTGCGTCAGGGAACTGGCGATGAAAATAAAGAATGGAAGCGCCGATGTTGCTTCCGATATCGAGAATGATTTTCGGTCTAAGGGCCGGAGGCACATAATACTCTGCTTTCTTGCCGCTCCGGAGCAGCACTTGATAGAGAACAAACGGATCGGCGGTCCCTGATCGATAAAAAACGTCTCGACCGGACCAACGCAAGCGGGCCAGCGATGAGGTCGGAGATTGGCGCAACATGTCAGAGGTGAAGCGCAATGAGCGCGAACGCACCAGGATTTTAATCAGATTGCGGAAACTAACGGCCGACATGCTAATTAGTTGCGAGTCGCCGCGGCACCTTGGTCAGAGTGCGAAGAAAGTTTTCAGGCGCCTGAGGAAGGTGGCGGTGTATTCCCGCTGTTTCGCCGCCTGATCAGCGCTTGATGTAGCGAGATCTTTCAGAATGCCTTCCGTCTCCATTTTGCGTTTCGCCAGCAGCTCGCTCAGTTGTTTCAGGCAATCGGGCGACTCGCGAATGACTTCACCCATCACGTCTTTGCTGATCTCCATGACGTAGCAATCGCCCTCAGCTTTCACGGTTGCGCTGCGCTTTTCTCCGGTGAGCAGCGACATCTCGCCGAAGCAATCTCCCGAGCGCAATGTCGCCACGGGGATGGTCGATCCATTTTTTGCAATGGAGACCTGCGCCGCGCCGCGGACCAGAATGAACATGGAGTCGCCTTCCGCACCTTCTTCGATCACGCGCTCGCCACGCCCAAAATGATTGAGGTGCGATTGCTTCACTAGATTTTCGATTTGCGCGTCCGAGAGGCAATCGAAGAGCGGTTCGCCGCGCAAGATCGCGCGCGCTTCGTCGTGATCTTCTTCTACCGATCGGACGGCTGGCCGGTGTAAATACAAATCCTGAATGGGGTAAGGAATCTTGATCCGCTGGCGTTTCAATTCGTACCAGACATTGGTCCGGACGGCGTCGTTGGTCTCATTAATCCGGGAATGGTTACCCATGTAATATTTGATTTCGTAGATCACGGCGTGATCACCGAAATCGACCAGGAACACACGCACTTTCGGCTCGGGCAAAACGTTCACTGCGCTTTGGGCGGCACGCATCAGGGCATCCTTCACGCGGTTCGGCGGCACATTGTAATCCACGCCCACGCGAATCCGCATCGCGTGCACTTCGGTCGGATAGTGGAGATTAACGATCGTGCTCTTGACGATTTCGTTATTCGGAATGTCGAGATAAATGCCGTCGTTCGTGCGCAACCGCGTCGAGCGCCAGTTGATCTCCATCACTTCGCCGTAGGTGTCGCCGACCTTTAACCAATCGCCGACTTTGTAGGGGCGATTGATTTGCAGCGATATGCCGGCAATGATGCCGCCAAGAAGATTCTGGCCGGCCAGACCGATAATGGCGACTGCGACCCCGGATGATAAGACAACGCTCTTCAGTCCGCGCTCGGCGTGATAGACGAAGCTGAGAACGAAAAGCAACGCGACGACGAAAATGATGAGCGCGACAACCTCACGCAGAAAATGCGGAATCGGCGTCTGTTTGCGCCGTTCAAAGTAGATGTCCCAAATATACCGATTGATCAATGCAACGATGAGCGCGGTGCTGAGCAAGATTGCTGCGGCGCCGATATGCACCCGCAACGGCGCCTCCAATCCATAAACGGCCAGCGCCGCGTAAAATGCGAGTGTGAGACAAAAGAGTTGATACAAAAGACCGAGCCGGACTTCGGCGCGCCGCTTTAGAAATCGCCCCACGGTGAGCGCGACAATGAAAGTCCCGATGAACGCGACAATAGTTAGCGCGGTTCGCTGCGTGTCGAAGGAGAATCCGGACATCGGCTAATCCATTTCGAGCATACTCAAGGCAACGTTTCGCGACAAGCTTGGAGGAAGAATGCTCACCCGATGTTCGATCCTGGAGTCCCCGAGCTAGTCGCTCGGTTTTCTTTTTGTTAGCTCGTCTAAGCGGCGAATAATGTCGCTTAAGAGCAGTTCGTTTTTGAGATTCACCTGGTAATCAAGGTTGGCGCGCAGCCGGTCTTTATGCGACTGCCGATTTTGCGACATCATAATTATCGGAGCCTGCAACGCGGTGATCATGTTCAACGCCAGATTCAACAGGATGAATGGAAAAGGATCGAACGGTTTTCGCGTCAGTAGAATCGTGTTTGCCGCCACCCAGATCGTAAAAAGCGCAATTGAGAAGATGATAAACTTCCAGCTACCGCCAAACTCTGCGATCTTGTCCGCGGCACGATCAGCGAATGTGAGCCGCAAAGCTTCTTCCTGATTCACGTTGCGCGAGACGCGGTGCCGCAAAAGCTCGTCCGTGCGCCGCAAGCGCTGCGTCAGGGCTGTCAGCAATTCGAGCGTCACCCGCGGATCGCTTCTCATGAAGGAGAGAAAATCGTCGCGAGTCAGCTTTGCCAGGCGCGCGTCGTCAATCGCGGTTGCATTGGCCGATCGCCCCTGACCGTCGAGGATTGCCATATCACCGAAGAAATCTCCCGAACCCAGCTCCGCCAGAGTCACGACTGCACCGTCAGCGTCGGTGATGCTGATCCGCACTTTGCCCACATCGATCAAGTACATCGCGTCGCCCGGATCGCCGTGGCGGAAAATCGTCGCCGACTTCGGATAATCGTGAATGGTCAGGTACTCACCCAGTTCCGCAGTCGCTTTTGAATCGAGCGATGCGAAGAGCGGGACTGACCGTAAAGTTGCGGCGTCCATGTGTATTCGTTAGGCGTTCACGAGCCGGCGATTATACATGCGACCTACCTCGCATGGAAGCCGCGCTTTGGTAGGGGCGGTTCACCGAACCGCCCGCAATGCCAGTCCGGCTCGGACCGATTGAGGTCATCACCCCTACCTGCTCGGCGGCGAAACAACCAACCACGCCCAACCGGCTAGAAAACAAAGCCCGCCGATCGGCGTGACCGCGCCGAGCCAACGAACATTTGTCAGCCCCATGACATATAAGCTGCCGCTGAAAATAATTATTCCGGCAAACAGCAGCCACCACGCTCCGCGATTCGACGATCCATAGAGCGCCAGTGCGAACAGTGCGATCGCGTGAACGAAATGATAAAGCACGGCCTTGTTCCAAACATCCGCTAAACCGTTAGCTTCGAGCGTTGGTTTCAACCAATGCGCACCAAACGCCCCCAGCGCCACCGCCAGAAAACACAACGCCGCCGCGATTCGAACGAATAAGATCGACATCTTGTGACTATCTCGTCGCCATTGAGCCGCCCAGCAACTTTCGCCAGCGGCGCGTTACTCGACGATCTCGAGGCCCATTTGGCGGGCGGTGCCTTCGATGATGCGAAAGGCTGCTTCATCGCTGCGCGCATTCAGGTCTTTGGCTTTCGTTTTGACGATCTCCATGACTTGTTTGCGCGTGACTTTGCCAACTTTCTCTTTGTTCGGCTCTTTCGATCCGGCGGCGATGTTGGCCGCTTTCTTCAACAGAATCGCAGCTGGCGGACTTTTGGTGATGAAGGTGAACGACTTGTCTTTAAAGACAGTGATTACGACCGGCAAAATATCGCCGGCTTGCTTCTGAGTAGCGGCGTTAAATTCTTTGCAGAACGCCATAATGTTGATGCCGCGCGGTCCGAGCGCGGTACCAACCGGCGGCGCCGGGTTCGCCTGCCCCGCTGGAATCTGCAATTTAATGTGAGCG
>DASTJU010000172.1:0-2634 GCA_035716295.1 Chthoniobacterales bacterium
GCATTGAAGTCACGTCTCGAGAAAGAAAGCGTCATTGTTCGCGCGCCGACGTTTTCGAAATGAACGACAAGCAACAGCAAAGTGGTTTGGTTCGCGCGCTCGGGCCGATCGATGCCACCATGATCGTGATCGGGTCGATGATCGGCTCGGGTATTTTTATTACTTCAGCTGAATCGGCGCGACTGAGCGGCGCACCGGGATGGCTCTTGCTCGCGTGGGTGATTGCCGGTTTGCTCACAATGACGGGCGCGCTCTGCTGCTCCGAGCTCGCAACGATGATGCCGCGCGCCGGCGGCGTTTACGTTTTCTTCCGCGAAGCGTACGGCCCGGCGATGGGATTTTTATACGGCTGGACGCTGTTTTTGGTCGTTCAAACCGGAACGATTGCCGCCGTCGCGATCGCGTTCGCCAAATTTCTCGGTGTTTTTGTCAGCGCGGTTTCGCCGGACAATTATCTTTTCACAAAACAACCGATATCGCTGGGCGGCGGATACGCCATCAGTCTGTCGACTCAGCAATTGGTTGCGATCGCGTTGGTCGCGCTGTTGACCTGGATGAATACGCGCGGGCTTAGGCTCGGCACGCTCGTGCAAAATACATTCACGTTTGCAAAAACGGCGGCGCTTGCCGGCGTCGTTGTCGTCGGGCTCTTGCTCGGTTGGAGCGCGACCAGCGCAGCGCGAACGTCGGCGTGGTGGGATTCGTGGGCGAACGGGTGGAGTCCGCAGATTGCGCAACCTGGTTTTGCTTTCACCGGCGGGCTGGCGCTGGTTTTGATTTTCGGCAAATCAATGATCGGCCCGATCTTCGCTCAAACCGCGTGGACGAACGTTACTTTTCTTGGCAGTGAAGTGCGCGATCCGGGCCGAAATCTTGTCCGCGCGCTTTTGATCGGCTCCGGCGTCGTGGTGAGTTTGTACGTCCTGGCGAACCTTTCCTTTCTCGCGCTCCTGTCGTTTCCAGAAATCCAGCACGCGCCGCAAGATCGGGTGGCAGTCGCAGCCATGAACGCGGCCTTCGGAAACCCAGGCGCGATGTGCATGGCAGCGGCGATCATGATTTCCACGTTCGGTTGCAACAACGGACTGATTCTTTCCGGCGCTCGCGTCTATTTCGCGATGGCGCGGGATCGTTTGTTTTTCAAAAAAGTTGGAACGACCAATCGCAATCATGTCCCGGCCGCCGCCCTGGTGGCTCAGGGACTTTGGACCGCGCTTCTGACATTGCCGCGAACGGTGACGACGAGCGCAACGACACATAAAGTCGTTTACGGAAATGTTTACACTCAATTGCTCGAATACATTGTCTCGGCCGATCTGATTTTTTATCTACTGATGGTGCTCGCGCTGATTGTTCTGCGACGAAAAGCGCCCGCGGCCGAGCGACCCTATCGAACGTGGGGGTATCCAGTCGTCCCGATTGTGTCGATGATCCTGGCCGCCTTGCTGACTGTCGATCTTGTCTTTCTTGCGCCGACAACATCCGGAATCGGACTCCTGATCGTGCTGACCGGTGTGCCAGTTTATTTTTTCTGGCGAAGAGCAGCCGCAGCTTAGCAAGTCTGTTTCGTGTCTGAGCAGCGAAACATTCTTGTTATGTCTGCGAATCAAAGAAACAAACTAAGGCGAGTTGCGGTGAAAGAAGTTGTACCGGCTGGAAAACACCGGCGCGTTGACCTGCAATTGGGAAACGGCCAGGACCAGGACGGTGACGCCGAGCAACGCCCATCGCAGCCACTGCTCTTTCGTCCAGCTGCCGAACCGATCAATCGCATAGACGAACAATAGAAAAAAAGGAACGGCGGCCGCATCCAGCAATCGTCCGGAAGTGAAATAGGGATGTTCGCGCGACGGATAAGGGCAGCGGCCGAAATCAAAACTGATCGATAAGACGACGAGAAACGCGACGATCGACAAAAAGCTCAGCAGCGCGACCCATAGAATAAATCGTTGATCGTTATTTTTCGATCGGCCTCGCAACAACAAGCCGGCCGTCGCGAGAATCACAATTGCCGATGAAATTGCATAGAACGCGTCCGCCGCGGCGGAACCCAATCGTTGAAGATGCCAGACAAACTCCCCGCGCCAGAAACTCGCGATCAGCCCGCGCCAAAATTCCGTTGCGCCGTGCAAGCTGAAGATTGGATGCGACCACCATTCGCCAAACGGCTTTCGCGTCCAGGTTAACAATTCCATTTTCGATTTCGTCGCGGTCAGATCGCCAAAATTGTGATGGTTCCATGCGAACCATAGCCCGAGCGGCACAGCGACCGACAAAAGGAAGACGCCGAGCGTGACTAACCCTGGTCGAAGTCTTCCCTTCCTGGCGCCGAGAAAAATCTTCAACGCGATCGCGCCGATTGCGATCAGTGGCAGCGGAAGATTGCTCGTTTTGACGAGGCAAGTCGCTGCGATCGCCAGGCCGGTCCAGATCGCGATGGCAATTCCGGCGCGCTCGCTTTGCAACAGCTTAGCGAGTCCGAGAAACGCGATGCCGAAGCAAAGCGGCGAAAGCGCATCGCCTTGAACCGAATAAAATGCGCTCTGTGGCCAGGTCGCCAGCAGGATCGCGACTCCGAGCTGCAGAAACTGATTGTCAGGGGATGTTGATCTTGCCGCGGCGAAGCCGATCCAA
>DASTJU010000173.1:0-5441 GCA_035716295.1 Chthoniobacterales bacterium
AAATGGCGAGAGTAAATGCCCCTCGAGATGATTGATCGCGAGATAGGGTTTGCCGAATCCGATCGCAAGTCCTTTCGCGATTGAGGCACCGATCATTAATGAGCTGGCGAGTCCCGGTCCGCTCGTCGCCGCGAAAGCGTCGATTTCGGAGATGTCGATCCTGGCTTCGCGCGCGACGCGCTCCAGCAATCGCGGCGCGTGCACGAGATGATTGCGCGATGCAACTTCCGGAACCACGCCGCCGAATTTTTCGTGCTCGGCAATCTGCGATGCAACTTCGCTGGCGACTAACTCCGAGCCGGAGTGGCCATTGCGACCGCGCAAAATCGCAACCGCCGTTTCGTCACAGGAAGTTTCTAAAGCTAAGATTGTCATGTCGAGCGGAGTCGAGACATCTCTAGATATTTCTGGTTACAACGACTTGCTCCGACAGAAACATTTAGAGATTCCTCCACTTCGGTCGGAATGACAAAAAGGGAAACGCCCGGCTACTTCTTGACCGCTTCGCCTTTGGGCGAGTTTTGCTGGGCGTAAATCATCACGCCTTTGAGCGCGTCGATCGCGCGCAGCATCTGCGGGTCCATGCTTCTAATGAAATTCTTGTCTTCGTCCGGCTTAATGGTGTCGCCGCTGCTTCGGGCCGCGAAAAGTTGCCTTTCCTGATCAACGCTCATCGGAACTCGAATATTCGGCGTCACCCCGTTACCGTGAATGACCTGCTTACTCGGGGTGTAATATTTCGCGGTCGTAAAACGCAGCGCCGATCCGTCCGGTAACTGCATCACGTTTTGGACGGAGCCTTTTCCGAAAGTTGTTTCGCCCACGACAATCGCGCGATGCAAATCCTTGAGCGCGCCGCAGACGATTTCGGCGCCGCTGGCGCTGCCTTCATTCACCAAAACCGCCATCGGAAAATTCGGCCGTTCTTTGGCCGCGCCGGAAGTTGTATACTCGCGCTGCTGCGAGGCGACCCGGCCCTGGGTTGAAACCACTTTCGTGCTCGGCGGTAAAAATTGTGCGCACACATCCACCGCGCTGTTGAGCAAACCGCCGGGATTGTTGCGCAGGTCGAGAATCAGCGCCTGCATCCCTTGCTTTTGCAATTCGTCGAGCGCTTTCGAAAGTTCATCGGCGGTCGGCTCGTTGAACTGAATCAATCGCACGTAGGCAATCTTGAACGACCCGGTTAGATCAGGATCAAGCACGCGTGCGCCTTTGACGCTTTGCACTTTGATCTCGGCGCGCTCGAGCGCGTAATCTTTGATCTCCTTGGTCGATGGACGAATCAATGTCAGCGAAATTTTCTGGCCGGGCGCGCCGCGCAAATGGTTGATCACGTCCTGTAGATCCATTTTTTCGGTCGACGCTCCATTGATTTTCAAAATCTGATCGCCAGAGAGAATGCCGGCCCTGGCCGCGGGCGTGTCTTCCATCGGCGTTACGACTGTCGGCAGGCCGTTCTTAATTGCGACTTCAATGCCGAGACCGTTGAATCGACTACGCGTGTCTTCTTGCATGTCGCGGAAATCGCTCGGATCCATGAACTGGCTATGCGGATCGAGTGATTCCAGCATTCCTTTTAGCGCCGCGGTAATCAGGTCGTGATAACCCGTCTTGTTTCCGTCGACATAATCCTGGCGAATCAATTGAACCGCCTTCGCGAAAATGGCGATCTGGGAATACCCGCTGTCTTCGTCCTGATCGGCAGCGCGCAAGCTGTGAAAGCCGATGCCGGAAAGCAGAGCAAGCAGCAAGAGGCCAAATGCTCCGATAAGGATACGGCGCTTCATCTTGGATTGGGCCTGCAAACGGTCGGACATTCGCTCATCCAAAATTTTTGGCAACGTGCAAAGCGTCGTCTAAAGTTCCGCCGCCGTGTTGATATTTCGTCCAAGGAGATTTCTGGCCTGCGCTTTGATCGCCGCCGTTACGTGTTGGCCGCTGGCCCGTGCCTTCGCGGTGCAAACACCCGACTCGGAATACGAGGAGATAGCAGAGCAGTTCATCAAAGGCTATTTCGCCGCTCGACCACTTCTGGGAACGGCCATCGGCTTGCACGAATACGATGGCAAAATCACTGATTACAGCCGGCTCGCCCTTGACGCCGAACTTTCACGATTGAAGCGGTTCGAGGACCGGCTCCAGCATTTCGAGCTCAACAAACTGAGCCAGCGGCAATCGATCGACCTTCGAATTCTGCAAGCCGCCATTCGCAACGAAATCTTCCAGCGTGAAGCGATGGCGATCTACGAGCGCAACCCGGTTGTCTACGCGCGCGCGGCCGACGTGAACGTTTATATCAAGCGCAACTTCGCGCCGTTGGAAGACCGCGTGCACAGCATTGTCGCGATCGAGTCGCAAATTCCCAATATCCTGATCGCTGCGAAAACGAATCTCGATCCGGTATTGCCAAAGCCGTACGTCGAGCTCGCGATTCGGGTCGCGAAAGGCTCGGCCGATTTCCTTCGCAAAAACCTGGTCGAGGCGATCGCTGAGCTAAAGGACGAACGTATCCGGACGGAATTTTTGGAGGCAAACCGGAAAGCAGCGGCTGCGCTGACTGATTATGCCGCCTGGCTCGAACGCGACAAATTGCCGAAAGCCACCACCGACTTCGCACTCGGCCAGGAAAAATTCCAACGGCTCTTGAAGGAAACCGAACTTGTCGATCTTCCACCCGAAAAAATTCTCGAGATCGGCCTGACTCAGTTGCGCAAAGAGCAAAAAGCATTCGCCGACGCCGCCAAGAGGATCGATTCAAGCAAATCGGCGGTTGAAGTTTTCAAACAAATGCAAAGCGAGCATCCGACGCCGGAAAGTCTGCTCGCCGATATTGGAAAGGACCTCGAACAGATTCGGAAGTTTGTCGTTACCCGAAAGTTGGTGACGATCCCGTCCGAAGTTCGAGCGCGCGTCAAAGAGACGCCGCAATATCGCCGCGCGACTTCGTTTGCGTCAATGGACACGCCGGGGGCGTTCGAGAAGCGCGCGACCGAGGCCTATTATTATGTGACGCCGCCGGAGAGCGACTGGCCGCCGCTGCAAAAGGATGAATGGCTGACCTCGTTCAACTTTTACTCCGCCAACATTGTTTCCATTCATGAAGTGTATCCCGGACATTACGTCCAGTTTCTGCGTTTGAACGCGTCGCCTGTCAGCAAAGTGGAAAAAATCTTCGGCAGTTACGCGTTCATCGAAGGCTGGGCGCATTACTGCGAGAGAATGATGATCGACGAAGGCTACGGCGCGGTCGCGAATCCGACCGAAGCCGACGAGAAGCGCGCCGCAAAATACCGGCTCGCCCAGGCAGACGAAGCGCTGCTGCGATTATGCCGGCTTTGCGTCTCGATCAAAATGCACACTCAGAACATGTCGGTCGAGGAAGCGACCAGGTTTTTCCGGGAGAACTGTTACTACGAAGAAAAGCCCGCCCGGGCTGAGGCAATGCGCGGCACATTCGATCCCGGCTATCTCAATTACACGCTCGGCAAATTACAGATCCTAAAACTGCGCGACGATTACAAGGCGCAGGAAGGCGCGAATTTCTCAACCCAGAAATTTCACAACGAACTTCTCAACCACGGCATGCCGCCGATTCGGCTCCTCCGCGAGCTAATGTTGAAGGATAAATCGAAATGGGGCGAAGTGTTGTGACCTTTTCTTTGCTCCCCTCGACTCTCAAAGCGGCAGCGTAGGTGCCTCGGTGGTCTCCGTTCGCAGAACCGGCTGCTCAATTTGGCTAAGCTTGGCATCAAGCTTGGTCATTGTTTTGTCTGTTTCCGAGTAACTGCCGGCAGCATTGTTCAAGTGACGACCCAGAACGCGGAAGTTCTCCTGAATTTTCTGGAAATCACCGCGCAGCCGTGACAATTCACCCAAAATTTCCTGTGCCCGCTCTTCAACTTTCATTCCGCGCAGGCCCAACAAAATCGTCTGGATGTAAGCATAAAAGCTATTCGGCGAAACAGGAATTACGCGCTTGGCCAGCGCATAGCTGAAAAGCTGCCGATCTTCTCCGACATCCTCTTTGATGATTGTCTCGTAGTAAACGTTCTCCGCTGGCACATACATTAGCGCGAAGTCGTAAGTGCCCTCGTCCGGAAGAATGTACTTCGCAGCGATCGCGTCGACGTGCTTTTTGACATCGCGTAGAAACTGTTTGCGCGCGGCAACACGATCCGTTTCCGTTGGCGCCTCGACCACGCGCTTGAAGTTTTCGTACGGAAATTTGGCGTCCGCCGGAACCAATTTCGGACCGACCCGAATCACTGCATCAACTGCATCGCCACTCTTAAATCGATACGGCATTGTGTAATGCTCTTGCGGCAAAAGTTGCGCCAGCAAATCGCCGAGAAATAATTCCCCCATTCCGCCCCGAAGCTTCGGAGCACGCATGATGTTAACCAATTCTTGCGCGGCTTTGCCCACTTCATGGATCTGGCCAACTTTCTCTCGCAAGTCGCCGATCACGCCTGCAGCCTTATCCAATCGTGTATTCATGGACGCGGTTGATTGCTGGAGATTTTGGGTCACCGACTGTCCAAAGGTGTCCAAGCGTTCTTGAAGCGAACTTAGCTGCTGTTGCAGCATCAACGCGCTTTGATCGGGTTGCGGCGTTTTACCTCGCTCTCGCATCAAAACGAACAGGACTGCGAGCACGCCGAGCAACGTGCCGCCGAGGAGGACATACAGCAGCGGACTCATCTTTTTGTCATGTCGAGCGGAGTCGAGATATCTCTAAATGTTTCCGGAAACAGTAAAGAGTCCGCGACTTCGTGCGGAATGACAAGAGCGACTAAAACCGCATTTTCATTCCGGCGTAAGCCGCCGTTCCAAGATTCGGGAAACCAAAAACCTCCGCATAATGTTCGCCCGTGAGATTATCGATCCGGCCGAAGATCGACATGTGCGGATTGATTTCATACTCAGCGGCGAAGTTCACGAAGCTGTAATCTTCGATGTCGAAATTCGGGCCGCCGAAATTCAATTCCTCGCGCGCGTTCACCCATTTCGCTTCCATGGTCGTGCGCAGTTTTTTGAACCAGAGATACGACGCCGAAAGATAAACTTCGTTGCGCGGTCGGCGCGGCAGGCGCGCGCCCTGCGGCTGATTGACATCGGCGGCGGAAGTTTTCTCCGCGTCGAGATATGTGTAACTCGCAGTCAAGACCAGATCGGTCATCGGTCGCGCGCGCACTTCCGTTTCGATCCCCTGCGTCCGGGCCGAGCCAAGATTCAGCGTCTCGAACAGACCGTTGAATCCGATCAAGTTCGACAGATCGTTGTAAAAATAAGTCGCGCCGACCGTAATCTTGTTTTCCCAAAGACGTTGTTCCGCGCCGATGTCGAAGCCAAAAGCTTCCTCCGGTTCCAAACCAAAATTCATTCCGAAAATTTTGTCCTGGCTGCTCGGCGGGCTGAACCCGGTGGCGACGCTCGAA